>DAOTYC010000019.1:0-24213 GCA_034435095.1 Anaerolineae bacterium
GCGCCGCCCGACGCTGCGTTGACGCCGCTGCCGACACCGCCCCCAACGCCGACAGGCACGCCGACCGCCGGGCCGACGCCGACGCCTTCACCCACCCCTTGGCCCGTGCCAACGCCACCGGCACAGGCGGGCGTCGCGTCCTGTCCGCTCAGTTCTTCCAGCTCCCCGTTGGATTGGCCGTTGCTGCTGTGTGATACCTTTGATGACAACGCCAACAACTGGCAGACCGAACCATATCATGACAGCTCAGGGACGACGTATCGGATCATCGCCGACGGGGCGTATATCTGGGACCTGGACGTGAGCGGATTGCATGGGCTGATACCTGCGCCCGCCAACGTAGGCTCATTAAGTGATTTCTACGCGGCGGTTGACGTGTTCGCCAGCGATGAGTCCGCACAAAGCGCTCTATACGGTTTCCGTTTCAGAAGCACGGAGGAAACCGGCCACTGTAGCCTGATGATAGTTCGCAATGCCGTAGTGGTCCTGTTCAGCAAATCGCAGGATCGGGATGAGACCCTCTTGCAGCAAGTATTGCCCGAGGGGACATTCCATCACAATGCGTGGAATCGCCTGGCCTTAAAAGCAGTTGGCCCGTCCATTACAGTTTTCCTTAATGACCAGGAAATTGGTCGCGCGGTCGAGCCGCGTTTGTCTGCTGGTCAACTGGCACTGTTCGTCACGTCATCCGAGCCAGGGCATCCGGTGGTCTACTTCGACAATCTCGAGGTGCGCCAGGCGCCGGCGCCGACCGCGCCGACTCCGCCTGTGGCAAGCACGAGTGGTTGCCCGCCGCCCTCAGCCATCGCTCCGGCTGACTGGCCGTTGCTGATGTGCGATACCTTCGATCCCGGCACCTCCGACGCATGGAAGCTCATTGACGCCTGTGATGAGCGAGCCTGTGCCAGGAGGTATATCGCCAATGGTGTGTTTGTCTGGGACGTCGAAGCTTACGAGAAGTGCCAAACACAGTTCGCTGTCCCACTTGTCCCGGTGAGCGATTTCTACGCAGCCGTGGACGTGCTTGTCGTCGCGGAGTCGGTCGAAGACATCGATTATGGTCTGGCGTTTCGGGTGCCAGATGTGAACAACCAGTACTCCTTCCAGGTCAACAACAGCGGGGTATTCGCCGTTTATCGCTCGCTGGACGGAGCATCAACTCACTTGACCGTCGGCGACACTCCGGCAGGTGTCCTGCGACCGGGGCAGTGGAATCGCCTGGCCGTGTTGGCTGTTGGGCCGATCGTCGTCCTGTATATCAATGATCAGGAAGTGGGGCGTGTCTCCGACCCCTTCCTTGCGGAGGGGCGGTTCGTGTTGTACGCTGTTCTCCTGAAGCCGGGACATTTCACGGTCTACTTGGACAATCTGGAAGTGCGCCAGGCGCCGCCAGATGCACAGCCGCCGCCCACGCCACGCAAGGTCTTCACCTCGTGCCCCGGCAGCCCGGCCGTTGCCCCAGCCGACTGGCCCATCATGGTCTGTGACACCTTCGAGGACAACATTTATGGCTGGTGGGTCGGCAAGGAAGGTCTGGGGGAGTCAGGAGGCGAGATAATGATGAGAGTTGACGGAGCCTACATCTGGGCGTTCACATCAAAGACGAGTCTATCTCGCTGGGAATGGTCGCAACTGCCGCCGGTGCGCGACTTCTTCGTCTCAGTTCAGGCCCGACGGACCAGCCTTTCGGAGGAGACCGGTTACGGCCTGATGTTCCGCGGGCAGGACAGCGCCAACTACTTCGTCTTTCTGACCAACGACCTGCAACAATACTGGGTGGAAATCAGAGTCAATGGATTCTCGCGGCGGCTCATCGAGCCAACGAAGAGCGCGGCGATACGGCCTGGCCAGGCCAACACGCTCGCAGTGAAAGGCGAAGGAAGACATTTCACGTTCTATATTAACGACCAACAGGTGGCGGAACTGGTGGACATTCATTTCAAACAGGGCCGCTTCGGAGTGCTTTCCTCGTTTCAACAGAACGACCAGGGACGCATCGAGTTCGATAACTTCGAAGTCAGGACGCCGCCTGGGGGTTAGACAAAGCTGCCAGGTCCGCAGGACCTGGCAGCTTTGTCAAGTTCAGTACTTGATAATTGAATAGACGTCGTAGCCTCTGAGTTTTTCCACACCGTTGAGGAAAGTCAGCTCGATCAGAAACGCGACGCCAACCACCGTGCCGCCCAGCCGCTCCACCAGGTTCACCGTGGCTCTGGCCGACCCGCCGGTAGCGAGCAGGTCATCTACGACCAGCACCCGCTGGCCGGGCATGACCGCATCCGTGTGCATCTCCAGCACGTTCGTGCCGTATTCCAACGAATACTCCTCGGAGATCTTGTCGGCGGGAAGCTTGTGGGGCTTGCGCACCGGCACGAAGCCTGCCCCCAGTTGATAGGCCAGCGGCGCGCCGAAGATGAAGCCCCTGGACTCTATCGCCGCGACCAGATCAATGCGTCGGTCGCGGAAGCGTTCCACCAGGTTGTCAACCACGTGATGGAACGCTTGTGGGTTGGTGAGAAGCGTGGTAATGTCTTTGAAGAGAATACCTTGCACCGGGAAATCGGGTACGTCCCTGATCAGACTGGCAAAGTCCATGATTCGCGTCTATCCTCCTGCGCACGTAGGCTGCCCCCAGGGGGTTATTGTGAAAAAACTTTCAGGCGGTTGAATTCTAGCAGAACTGCGGAGAAAATGCAAACGCCATCCAGGTTTGGATGCCCCCAAGGGCTTCGCATCATTTGACATTCAGGTAAAGACGCGGTAAAATGCAAGAACCATTGGTCATCTTGTCTGTCATGGGCCGGTAGAAGCGCAGGAGTTTGCGGTATGGCAGCTCGCAAGAAGCGGATTCCCGTTATCTCTCTGATGCAGTTCATGGTCATCGTGACGGCCACTCTGTTGTTGCTGCTGCTATTCGGGTTCACATACAAAATGAGCTCCTACGCGCAGGTGAAACAGGAGGCCGAACGGCTCCATGAGCGATTGGAAGAGGCGCGGGCTGAACGTGAGATATTGCTGACCCGCAAAGCTTATGTGCAGAGCGATGCTTATGTGGAAAAAGTCGCTCGCGAGGAGCTGAAATGGGGCCGCCACGGCGACCGACTGGTGAGCATCAGGCCTCTCTCCACGCCTGCGCCAACAGCGACTCCCCGGCTCAAGGCTGAGGAGGCCGCTGAACCGACCGTGCCCCAGTGGGAAGCCTGGTGGGACGTTTTCTTCGGCGAAGCCCTCGTCACTCCGTTCTGAATCCTGTGGAGGTCGGTCTATGCAACGCCAACGCCTGGGTGTGATTACTGATGGGGCGTTTAACGCGGGCCTGACCGCGCGGCTTGACCCCGGCTGCTCGACTGAAAGGCTGCGCATCGGCGAATTCGTGGTGGTTGAAGGGCTGGAAAACACGTACTTCAGCATGATTTCTGACATGCAGTTGCGCGTGGCCGACCCGACTCTGCTGGCCGACCCGCCGCGCGGCGCCTCGTCGTTTGTGATGAACTCCCTGGCCGGAACGAGCACCTACGCCACAGTGCAGGTCAAGCCCATGCTCATGATGCCCAAAGGCGATGAGTTCGCTTTCCTGGAGGACCTGGGCGGGCCGCAACCGGTGCGCACCATACCGATGCACTTTGCCGTACTGTGCGAGGCCAACGAGGCCGATTTCGGTGCGGTCTTTGGCCGCGAGGGAGGAAAGAACTTCGCCATTGGCACGCCGCTGACGATGGACCTGCCCGTATGCCTTCAGCTGGAACGGTTTGTGGAGCGGTCCAGCGGCATTTTTGGGCAGAGCGGCACGGGCAAGAGCTTCCTGGCTCGCATCTTGCTGGCGGGCATCATTCACACCGGCGCAGCAGTCAACCTGATTTTCGACATGCACAACGAGTATGCCTTCGATGTGCAGAGCGAAGACGGAGTCTGGGTGCGCGGCCTGCGCCAACTTTTCGGCTCGCGGGTTATGGTCTATTCACTGGACAAAGAGGCGGCAACACGGCCAGGACGCAGCGTAGACGCGGTGCTGCGCATCGGCCTGAACCAGATCAAGTCGGAGGACATCCTGCTGCTCTCCGACGAGCTCGATTTGACCTCCACTGCCGGCACCGTGGTCGGCCTGCTCGAGGACCGCTACGGCGACGAGTGGCTCAGGCGTCTGCTCGATATGGACCGCTCGTCGCTGGAAGCGTTTTGCGCGGAGACCGGCGCGCACCAGGGGGCGACCGAGGCACTGCAACGCAAGCTGCGCGAAGTGAAACGACAGGAATATGTCGTCGAGCACGCCCCGGCCGACGCGATCCGAGACATGATCGGCGCCCTGGAGCAGGGGAAACACATCATCTTGCAGTTTGGCCGCCACAACCGTTTGCTGGACTACATGTTGGTCGCCAACATCGTCTCGCGTCTGGTGCGCAACAGCTATCGCGCCAAAGTGGAGCGCTACGAAGAGACCAAAGACGCGGCCGACCGCCCCCGCCCGTTGGTCATCACCATAGAAGAAGCGCACAAGTTCCTGAACCCGGCCGCCGCCCGACAGACCACCTTTGGCATCATCGCCCGTGAGCTGCGCAAGTTCCTCGTCACACTGATGATCATTGACCAGCGGCCCAGTGGCATAGACCCGGAGGTGCTGTCCCAGTTGGGCACGCGCGTGTCCGGCAAACTGACTGAGGAAAGCGATATCGAAGCGGTGCTGACCGGCGTCGGGGGGCGGAGTTTCCTGCGCGCCGCGCTGGAAAGCCTGGACACCAAACAGGAGGTTCTGGTCATGGGCCATGCCGTGCCCATGCCGGTCCAGCTCCGGTCGCGCCGCTACGACGAGGCCTTCTACCGCGCAGTGACCGGCGGCAAAGACCCCACTCAGCGCGACCACAAGAAGGACATCCTCGACCTGTACGGCTGAACTCAGAGGCGTTTGGTGAAAATCAACAGATCATCACCCTCGCTGTAGAAATCCCTCAGCGTGGCTTCCAACGTGTAGTGGTTGGCACGGTAGAAATGGTGGGCTGGTCCATACTGCGGCAGGCTGGAGGTCTCCACAACGATCAGTCGCCCGCCCAGTGCACGGACCGCCTCTTCCACGGCGGCCAGCAGCCTCCGCCCGATGCCCTTGCCGCGACCGTCAGGGGCCACAGCTATCCAGTACAAATCGAAAGTCCCAGAGGTCAGTGGGCGGGGGCCATAGCACGCATAGCCGAGAACCCGCCCCTCCTCGTCGCGGTCTACCAGTCAGTAGTAGCCAGACCGCTCCGGGCCTTGAGCCTGGTATTCTTGCCACAGTTCATCCACACAATCAATGTCCTCCTGGCTGAACACCCCAACGTCGGCGCTCAGCACGTGGATTTGTGGCCCATCGGTCTGGCGAGGTTTGTCAATCATTTCAGCCATCCTTCTCTTCTTAACGCGAGCTGTAAAATGTGCTCGACCATTTGCGGATACGTGAAGCCGGCCGCCTGGGCAGAATGCCAGTAACCGGCGTCGGGGGATAGGTCGGGCAGCTCGTTGACATCAATCACGTAGGGCGTCAAACCATCGAAGCGGATGTCTACCCGTCCAAAATCGCGCAGGCCCAGAGCGTGGAACGACGACCGCGCCACCTGGCGGACGAGCCGCTCGTTTTCAGGGGTGAGGGCCGCCGGAACGCGGGTTGGAATGTTCAGGGCATAGAACGATTCGGGCTCCCATTTGGACTCGAAGGTCAGCAGTTGTTCGAGGGGCTGGGGCAGACAGGAGAAATCATGCTCGGCAATGGGCAGAACCTCAATCTTCCCATTTCCCCACATCGCCACAGCCAGCTCGCGCCCGACCACAAATTCCTCCACAAGCACGGGCTGTTCATACTCCTCGGCGATATACGCGATTTGTTGGAAAAGCTGCGATGTGTCGCCGGCCACGGAGTTCAGTTCAATGCCGACGCTGGCGTCTTCACACATCGGCTTGACAATGACCGGGAATTGCAGTGTGCACGCGCCTCCAGGCTCATCGAAAATCTGGTAGCGCGGCGTGGGTATCTTGAACTGCATCAGGCGCTGCTTGGCGCGCCCCTTGTCAATGCACAGCTCGATGGACCCGGCTGCCGCCCCAGTGTGTCTGAACTTCAACTGCTCGACCAGGCGGAGGACTTCTGCCGCAGCTTTGTTGCTACCGCAGAACTGATCGCAGCAGTTGAATATGAAGGTCTCCTCAGGGGACAGGAAGCTGAGCCTGTGTTCCAATTCTTCCAGGCTGTCTCGCACCACAATCATCGCCGTCGAATAGCCCAGGCTGCGCAAAGCATCATACACGTATTGCGCCGCCGAGACAGACGAGACCGCCCACTGAAGGGCGCGCGCATCGGGCGCGTCGCCCTCAGGGACTGGCAGGGCTTCACTGTAAAGGACTGCTATTTGAAAGTCCCGGCTTTTCATCATGTGTCAGGTCATCCTCAAAAAAGAGAGTCTCTTTCTTGCGTAGGGCAGGTTTCCATACCTGCCATTTCCTTTTCGGCGGCTATGGAAAGCCGCCCTACGAATTTCCTGCCGGTAGTCTCTTGGAGCATCCCTTACCACACGCGACACACGAACCCCTTCAGGTAGTCCGACTCCGGAAAGCTGAGCAAGACCGGGTGGTCGGACGCCTGGGAGAGCTTTTCGAGAATCTGCACGTCTCGCCGGGCATCTATGGCGGCCCCAAACACCACTTTCTGGAACAAGTCGGGGCTGACCAGGCCAGAGCACGAGAACGTCAGCAGAATCCCGCTCCGCCTGAGCAGTTGCATCGCCAGCAGGTTGATGTCCTTGTAGCCGCGGCAGGCGGCCGGCACCTGCCCCTGCGTGGCGGCGAACTTGGGCGGGTCGAGGACCACACAGTCAAACGAACGGCCACTGTCGCGGAACTGCCGCAGCACCTGAAAAACATCGCCGACCAGCCATTCATCCTCGCGCGGCCCGGCCACGTTGAGGGCCATGTTATCGCGCGCCTGCGCCAGCGCCTCGGCAGACGAGTCAACGCTGACCACCTGCTGCGCGCCGGCTGCGGCGGCGTACACGCCAAAGCCTCCGGTGTATGAAAAGGCGTTCAGCACAGATTGACAGCCCCTGAAGTAGGGCATAGCCCGCCGGCGATTGTCTCGCTGATCCAGGTAGAAGCCTGTCTTCTGGCCGCAGAGGACGTTCACGCCGAAGCGTAGGCCGTGCTCGACAATTTCCAGCCGTTCCGGTGGCATGTCGCCGGACAACAACTCTTTGATCAGCGGCAGGCCCTCACGCTTGCGTACATCCACGTCGCCGCGGTGGTAGATGCCTGTGGGCTGTTGGAGCTCGTTCAGGGCCTCGACGATGAACGCTTTGAGCCGCTCGATGCCCAACGTCAGGAACTGGACGACCAGGTATGAACCGTAGCGGTCTACGATTAAGCCCGGCAGGCCATCCGATTCGGCGTTCACCAGGCGCAAGGCATCGCACTCGCCGCTCGCCAGAAGCTCCTTTCGCCCCTGAATCGCCCGTTCCAGCCGCCGTCGGATCAGGGCGCCGTCCACTGCCTCATCGGCCTGCCAGGTCAACAGCCGCACCACGATCTGCGAGCGTCGGTTGACGTAACCTCGCGCCAGAAACCTTCCGGAAGCGTCAACGACATCGGCGATGTCCCCGTCGCTTACGTCGTCAATGCGGGCGATGGCCCCCGAAAATACCCACGGATGCCGGTTGAGAACCGGTTTGTCCTTGCCGGCCCGCAATATGACACGCCGCATCGTCTATTCTGCCCTCACCAGTCGCAGATGCAAGATGCGCCGGGTCTGAGGCGTGACCTTGAACCGTTCATCCATGCGCCAGCCAGCCACCCAGGCGATGCGCTGGTCGCTGGTGAGAATGGGGGTCAGGTCGCGCCAGCGGGCCGGAACTTTCTGGTTGATCATGAATTCGTGCAGGGACTTGCTCTGGCCGGCCATTCCCAACGGCTGAAAACGGTCGCCGGGCTGCCGTGGGCGGAAGACCAATCGCCCCAGCGCGTCTCCGTCCAGGAAGGCCTGGTTGGGGTCGGCGTTGCTTTCGACACGCCGAAGCTGTTCGGGCGTTGCGTCGAGCCAGGTGGCGACTACGCGCCAACCCGACCGGCCGAGCGGGGTCTCGCCGGGGACGGTCACTTCAATTGGGCCGCCTTCCAGCCAGGGGAAAGGCGGTCGGTCGTCCGGCGCCGCGCCTGCCTCGCCGATCACCAGCTCATCGTAGCCAACGGTCAGCATCAACCCGTCCGGCAGCGTGGCCTGTGCACCGGTTTGGCCCTGGCGCGCGGTCCACACGGCGTTCTCAATGTGTTCCCAGCCAATATCCCGCAGATGGCGGCGCAATTTTTGGACGGCCAGCCGAAGCACGGAGCGCTGCAGGCCGACAGGCAGCGATTGCCACTCCGCCAGGTGCAGGATGATCCAGTTCTCCGATTCCCGGCGGACGACAGTCGCCCAGGCGCGTTCCACTTCGCGGCGGACGATGTCGTAATCTCCGGCCATGGCCTCGGCGGAACGGCGGATGAGCTCGCGGATGTTGGGGTTATAACCCTCCAGGTAGGGGATCAGTTCATGGCGGATGCGATTCCGAAAGTAGGTCGTGTCCAGGTTGGAGCGGTCGAAACGAGGTTGCAGGCCATGCTCCCGGCAATAGGTTTCAATTTCGGCGCGCGGCACATAGAGCAGAGGGCGGATCAGGTATAGGTCGGACGGTACGGCGGCGTCCGTCCCCAGGCGCAGCGCGCCCAACGGCGATTTGGGCCTCATGCCGCACAGTCCGGCGAGGCCCGACCCGCGCAACCAGTGCATCAGAACCGTTTCAGTCTGATCGTCGGCGTTGTGTCCCAGGGCGATGCACTTTGCCCCGACCTCAACAGCCACCGAGGCGAGGAAGCGATACCGCTCGCGGCGGGCAGTTTCTTCGACCGAGCCGTGCTCGCGCTGCGCCAGGGCGCGCACGTTGACCGACGAGCGGGTCAAGGGCAGGCCCCAGGCGGCCGCTATCTCCCAGACGAAGGCCGAATCTGCTGCCGACTCGGCGCCGCGCAGGCAGTGGTTCAGGTGGGCGACATGCAGCCGAATGTTGTACTCTCCGCGCAGGGCGCACAGCACATGCAGCAGGCATAACGAATCCGGCCCGCCGGATACAGCGACGACCACTTTGGCGCCCGGCTCGAGCAGCTCATAACGCTCTATGGTCTGACGCACCAAAGCAATCACGCTATCGCCCGCCCCTGTCACTCAATAGACGCACTCGCGCGCGGCCTGAGCGTAGATGTAAAGGTTTTCCACCGGCGTCTCGAAGAAGTGGTCGGCACAGCTCATGATGTAACCACCTTCGTAGCCAACCTTCTCAAACAGGGTGAACACCATGCTGCGGATGTCTTCTGGCGTCCCATCGGTCAGCACATTGAACTGGTCCATGCCCCCGATCAGGGCGATCCGGTTGCCAAACGCCTGTTTGGCCTCCCAGGGGTCGCTGTTGCCGCCGATGCTTTTGGGCGCCAACGTCTCGGATGCGTCGCAGCCATTGGCGACGATAAGGTCTTCGATGTTTTTCGTACCGCCGCAGGTGTGATAAGTGACCAGGAAGCCGTTGGCGTGCAGCGCGTCGTGCATCTTGCGGTCGTAGGGCAGACAGAACTCGCGGTGGAGCTTGGGCGAGATCAAGGTGGACGAAGCCGCACCCCCGCCCGTCTCGATCAGGTCGAACCGCGCGCCACGCAGGGATTCAATGAACCGTAGCTTTTTGTCCAGGAGGATGCCGAGCAGCTCGTGCACCCAATCGGGCTTGTCGTAACAGGCCAGGATAAGGTCGTTGATGTCATACAGACAGGCGGCATGTTGCCAGCAGCCGGCCTGATCCCCCCACACGAACCCGCGCAGAATGCCGGCGTCGCCAATTTCATCGTACAGTTCGTTCACTGGCGCCGGGTCGAGGGCCGGCACCGGCATGTATTTGCGGATGAGTTCCACATCTTCATCCCGCTTGATGAGATACTCGGTGATCCAGGTGGTAGTCCGATTGCCGGCCGTCTTATAGGTCAGCGCACCTTCGGGCGTGTGAATGGTGTGGTGGTAGATACGGTTATCGGGGTCCTCGCTGATGACGGTCACCTCATCTCGCCACTCTGGAGTGGAGAACCTGGTGAAATCGGCGTTGGGCAGCCAGAACTGGCCCATGTCCTGGAAATACTGGATGGAAGCGTCCAGCCCGACTTGCTTGAAAGCCTCCAGCGGCGTGATGCCGCCCATGTAGGTATCGAGGTGGTACTGCTGCCATTGGTGAACGCTGGCCGGCAGGCGGTCTGGTTTGCCTTTGTGCAGGGCGGTGAACATTCTTTCTTTGGGATTCATTGTTTCTGGTTCCTCCTGTCACTCCTTCGTATGGTCGAGGACACGGCCAGTGGCTAACCCTGGCGCACGAAATGGGGCATCTCGTCTGGCAGGTCAATGACAGTCTCGACAAAGCCGGCGTACTGGCCGTCCTGATACCACGGCGTCTGATAGACCAGTTTCTTACGCCCGTTCTTCTCGACTGTGTAGATGTTGGCCTGCTGCGTCCGCAGCATGGTCTTGAGCTTGGTGCGGGCCGGTTCGGGATGGCAGTCGAGCACATTGCTTCCGATGAGCGAGGCGCCGCCCTCCTCGCGGAACATGTGTTGCGAACGGTCGTTCATCTCCAAGATGACGCCCTCGGTATCGCAGACGGTAATTGCGCCAGGAAACGATTTGGTCCAGGAATCGGTCATTGAAGCCTCCGGGTTTGTCGGGTGTGGGCCTGTAATGTTTCTCTTGCGAAACTAACGACGAACAGCGATTGAGGCCGACGAATTGTAAGAATCTGCGTTCATCGGCGGTTCGGCCTGGCTTCGTATCGAGCGCTGCGCTCCAGCTCGGCCATCGAAATTATACTATTGTTTGGCCCGAAATTCAAGAACGCGAATTGCGAGGGTGCATCCGAAGTTTCAGGGAGCAGATGTCTACGCCGTTTTCGATAGCCGACGAATCGGCCTGGCCGTCATTCTGAGCCGTAGCCCTGAGCCGAAGTCCTGAGCGCAGCGAAGGAACAGTGAAGGGGCAGCGAAGGGGCAGCGAAGAATCTCGCTGTGTATCGTGGCGTGAGATGCTTCGCTGCGCTCAGCATGACGTAGCCGCAGGTCGGGTTTCCATACCCGACCTACGGCGGCAGGTTTGGAAACCTGCCCTACGACTGCCCTACGACTCGCCTAAAATTTCGGATGCACCCCCTCAATTTCGGTCACTTGACTGTAGAAAACATCTGTGGTATAATTTCTACCATCTGAATTATCGAGAAATGTGTTATCCTCGTTTTTGCTTAGGCAAGGCTTCTCAGGAGAACTGTGGATGGGCTCAGAAGGGTATCAACTCTCAAGACGTAAGCTGCTTAACCTCGGACTCATGGGAGGTGCGTTTGCTACCTTATCGTCCGCATTTGGGTCCTCCTTCGCCCAATCCGATGGCGCTGATCAGAAAGCCAGCCCAACAGCGCGATACGCCCTGATCATTGATACGACGGTCTGCACAGGCTGCGGCGCGTGTATCGCCGCCTGTCATTTCAAGAACAATTTGCCTGAGGGCCAGAGCTACATACACCCGATAGTCAAAGGCAACGAACGAGACCGTTGGTTTCTAATGGTGCAATGTCAGCATTGTGCCGTCCCCTATTGTAACGAAGCCTGTCCCACCAGTGCGACGTACATCCGAGACGATGGCGTGGTCATCCTGAATGAAAAGCTCTGTATCGGTTGTAAGGCCTGCATGTATGCCTGTCCCTACCAGGCGCGTATTTTCGATGAGACGCGCGGCGTCGCCGACAAGTGTTGGCTGTGCATGGACCTGGTGTTGGCCGGCGGGTTGCCGGCCTGTGTGCAGGCCTGCATTCCGGGAGCGCGCCTCTTCGGGCGTACCGACGACCCCAATAGCCAGGTGGCTCAACTGATCGCCTCAGGGCGGGCCAGGCCGCTGCGCCCGGAGTTCGGTACGAAACCATCCGTCTTGCATTACATCATCGAGGAGTAGGCTGGCGGCCGATTGCCAGACTTCGCGGAGGAGAGGGTCCATGGAGCCACACTGGGGTTGGTTGATCGCCATATACCTGTTTCTGGGCGGATTGGGCGCCGGCGTGTTTCTGATTGCCGCCGCATTTGACCTGACTGGCAAGCGCTATCAGGTTGACTTCTGTGTGGTCACCCTGGTGGGCGCGGTCGTCTCCGGTCCGGCGGTGGCTGTCGGCGCAGTGCTGCTCATTCTCGACCTGGGCGCCGGTTTGATGGAGCCGTGGCGTCTCCTCTATTTGTTCTCGCTGCGGAACTTTCAATCAGTGATGATGTGGGGCGTGTGGATACTCACACTGTTTATCCCGCTGGCGTTGTTATACGGCTTGCTCGAACTCCTGGATGCTTATCCCTCACTGCGCGAGTGGTTCAAGAGCCGCCGTTGGCTGCGTTGGCTCAGTTTATTGCAGCGTGTCCCGCTGCGTCCGACCAAACGCATCGTCATTGTCATTGGCAGTCTGTTTGCCATCGCCACGGCGCTGTATACCGGCGTGTTGATCAGCGCCATGGGCCCGGCTGTGCCCTTCTGGTCGACCCCCGTCCTGCCGTTTGTGAACGTGCCGATGATGCCCATCCTGTTCCTGGTCTCTGCGGTGTCTACTGGCATCGGCCTGTCCGTTGATCTGGTAGCCACCATGTCGGTGCCGAATGTGGTGCATCGCCTGCCGGCGATGACCTGGATCCACCTGGTCTTCATCGGGGCGGAGACATTGTTGTTGGGACTTCTGCTCATCACCGCTTTTGTCAACGGCGGAGTCGCGGCGCAGGCCGCGCAAGACATCGTGGTCGGCCCACACAGCATCGTCTTCTGGGTGTTGATCGTCATCCCCGGTTTCATCTACCCGTTCATAGTGCACGTCTACGCCATGGGCATAGGCGGGCATTCGGTGTGGACCGGCCTGTTGTCGGGGGTGGGTATTGTCACGGCGGGACTGTTCCTGCGTTATCTCATTCTGGTTGCCGGCGTACCGGCGGCATTGTAGCTAAGGAGATCGAACATGTTGATCCCGGAGCATTGGCCCAAGTGGCTGGTCATCCCCATCGGCGTGCTCATGATTGCCTTCACCATCGGCGTTGGCCTCGCCCTGGAAGAGGTCACTCAACCATTGGCGCCGGTTCTCGAGCCGACGCCCACGCTGGTCATGCTGCCTTATGCCGCGCCGGTCTCCGGAGGGTGCGTCAATTGTCATACCAGCCGGGAAAAATTGGCCGAGGAAGCCCTGGCCGAGCCGGACATTGACCGACTTTACATCAATCCGGAGGATGTGCAGTCGCTTCATGGGCGGTTGGGCTGCGTCACCTGCCACCGCGGCAACGGCCAGGCCGAAGACTTGAAGGCGTCACATGTCGGCCTGGTTGTCAATCCGACGACCGTTGACAATGCCAAGGTATATTGCCTGACCTGTCACCATCGCCTGCGCACGGACGTACCGGAACATTTCATACACACGCCGCACCGGGAGGTGCTGATGGCGAACCATGATGACACGGTCTGGAGCTGCAGCAACTGTCACCTGGCCGTGGCGCATGGCGCACGTCCTGCGGACACCCATGAGCGACAACGTGAGCTCTGCGTAGACTGTCACCAGCAGCAGAACCTGCCGCCGGAACGTCTGGCCTGCAGCGGTTGCCACAGCAGCCCGCACGACATTGTGCTGGACTGCGACAACTGTCACGTTTCCACGCGGCTCTGGAGCCAGTATCAGGCCAGTTTCCATCCTATGCCGCTCAATGGCAGGCACGGCGAGATTCACTGCTTCGAGTGTCACACCAAGCCGAATTTCCGCACCATCAACAATTTCACCTGCGCCAACTGCCATACCAGACCGCACGAATACGGCGGCGACAGTTGCACGCAGTGTCACCATGACGATCAGCCTTGGAACCAGATTAAGGAGCTGCGGTACGTGCCTGGCTTTAAGCATCCTGAGCCCTGGCAGCGATACATGGACATCCATGCCAAAGTCTCTTGCCTGGGCTGCCATTTCCAGGGCTATGAGGGGCTCTCGACGGACTGTGCATCTTGTCATAAGACGGCGCTGCCCAAGAGCGAGACATAGCCAGACTGAGGGCGCGGGCCTCTCGCCGGCCCCGTTCTCGCTAGACAAAAGAATTGTGAACTGTATAAGGGGGTCAAAGGACATTGAAAGTGGAAGTGATCTTAGCAGACGTCACACAACAAAATGTCAAAAATTCTCAATTAGAATGTTTAGGAGGAAACTAAAATGTATCGCAAGCTAAATTGGTTGATCGTCATTGCCCTGCTGACAGTCACGGCGCTGTTCGGCGCGGTGTGGGCCTCGCCCACGGTCGCTCAGACGCCGGAAGCCAAAACTGTCACGCCGGAGCCAACGACTGAGAGCGGTAAACTCGCCGCCCTTATCACGGCGCAGTTTGCCGAATGGAATCCGGTCATCACCGCCGAGGCGCTGTACGAGAATCTGACCGACGGCGATGAGACCAACGATCCGTTCATCATCAGCGTGCGCAAACCAGAAGACTACGCCAAGGGACACATCCCTGGCGCGTATAACATCTTCTGGAAGGAAATCGTCAAGCCGGAGAACCTGGCCAAGCTGCCCACCGACCGGCAGATTGTGACCTATTGCTACACCGGCCATACCGGCGAGGCGGCGGCGACCTTCCTGCGCCTGTTGGGCTACAATGTCACCAACCTGAAGTTCGGCATGATGGGCTGGACCGACGACCTGGAAGTCCTGGCTCAGGAACCGTTCACCGAAGCGGCTGGCTATCCGGTGGAGACCGAACCCAACGAATTGACTGAGACGTATGACCCGCCTGTGCTGGAGACCGGCCTGGCCGACGCTGTGGAGATTGTGAAAGCGCGTGGGTTGGAGGTCTTTCCGAAATGGAACCCGGTCATTACCGCTGAAGCCGTCTACGAGAACCTGACCGATGGCGACGATACGAACAACCCGCTGATCATCAGCGTGCGCAAACCAGAAGACTACGCCAAAGGACACGTGCCCACAGCGGTCAATGTGTTCTGGAAGAACATCGCCAAGGACCTGACCAAATATCCGACCGACCGGCCGATTGTGACCTATTGTTACAGCGGCCATACCGGCGAAGCAGCGGCCGTTGCGCTGGCCCTGTTGGGCTATGACGTAACCAACATGAAGTTCGGCATCATGGCCTGGACCGACGACCTGGAGGTGCTGGCCCAGGAGCCGTTCACCGAACCGGCCGGCTATCCAGTCGAGACCGAGCCCAACGAGCTGTAGAACTTGCTCGATACCACAGGGTTGTGTCTCAGGGGTTCAAATTTGAGTGAGTGGAAGGCGGCGGGGTGGCCGCCTTCCAAAGACGTGAAAAGTCTCAAAGGAGGGCAGATCAATGAGGCAAAGCTGGATACTCCTCGGCTTAGGGTGCATCGCTGCCAGTGTCCTGTTGTTTGGCTGCGTCACCGTGAGCCCGCCGGCGATTGAGCCGGCCGCCGCCCCGCCGCCTACTCCCGCAGCGGTCGCTGCACGGTCGCTCCTTGTGCCAGAAGGTCAACCGGTTCAGCTCGTCAGCGCGCGCTTCCCCTTGCCCGCTCCAACCACAGTCAAAGTGGAGCGGCCTGAGCTCGACAACAGCACCTGCATCGCCTGTCACACTTCGCAGAAAGACCTGAAGGCGCTGGCAGTAGAACCAGAGGAAACAGAGTCCCTGTCCGAAGGTGAGGGCTGAGGAGGTTCCCTGCCTCCGTTGGAGGCCTGGAAGAAAGTTCTCATTGATAGTAAAGAGGATGGCTTTTTGGCCGACTATCACGCCAAGTTTGGGTGCATCGCCTGTCATGGCGGCGTGGGCGGCGTGATGGACATGGAGGCCGCGCATGAGGGCGTGGTGCGCAATCGGCCCATCGAACAGACCTGTGAGCTGTGCCACCTGGACATCTCGAAGGCGCAGCCCACCAACCTGCATTACAATCTCGCGGGTTACATCACACTTTTGCGAGCCCGCGGCTCAGAAGCCACCATGCCACAATTGATGGTCGCTTTTGAGAACCATTGCAACCGGTGCCATGTGCCCTGCGGCCAGTGTCATGTCAGCCGGCCAGCCAGTACGGGCAGCGGCCTGTTGAAAGAGCACAACTTCCTGAAGACGCCGCCGATGAACAACACCTGCACCGGCTGTCATGGCAGCCGCGTGAACGACGAATACAAAGGCAAGAACAAGACGGCCGACGGCAAGAAAGTCAAGGCCGACGTGCACTTCAATCCGGGCATGATGACGTGCCAGAACTGCCACACCGGTGAGTCAATGCACGGCATGACTGGCGTATATAACCACCGCTACGATGGGCCGCAGGAACCGGCCTGTACTCAGCCGGGCTGCCATGAGGAAGTAAAACCGGGCGATGGCATCGCCCAGCACACAGGTTACCACCTGAACAACCTGAGCTGCCAGGTCTGCCATGCTGCGGAATACAAGCACTGCTACAACTGTCACGTGCAGAAGTCGGAAGAGGGCATACCCTATTTCAAGATCGAACCTTCGGTCATCGCATTCAAGATTGGGCGCAATCCCATCCAAAGCCCAGACCGGCCTTACAAATACGTCACCCTGCGCCATGTGCCCATCGGCCGCACCAGCTTTGAGTACTATGGCAAGAACTTGCTGCCCAATTATGACAGCCGGCCAACCTGGGCGTATGCCACGCCGCATACCATCCAGCGAAAGACGCCGCAGAATGCGGCCTGCAACGCCTGTCATGGCAACGCCGCACTGTTCCTGACCAAAGACGACGTGCGGCCCGAAGAGCTCGAGGCCAACCGCAATGTGATCGTGGAGGAGATACCTTAAATTGGAAGGAGGTGTTCAATGAAAGAACTTAAGAGATTGTCCTTCCTGTGCTTCGGCCTGTTGCTTTGCGCCCTGGCCTACACGGCATTTGCCGCCGGACCTGAGCCGACGGAGCTGCCGAAAATTCCATTCCTGGAAAGCTGGCTCGGCTCGGGCCACGCCGACAAAACTGCCGAGGCGTTTGCGCATTGGAACAACGAGACCCCACCCGAAGTTCCGGTTGCCTGCGCCAAGTGCCATGGCGAAGCTGGCTTTCTGGACTTTCTTGGCGAGGATGGCTCCGCGCCCGGTGCGGTGGACAAGCCCGCGCCCGTTGGCGGCGTGGTCAGTTGTGTGACCTGCCACAACCGGGCGACGATGGCTATGGACAGCGTCGTCATGCCCTCTGGCATCGAGCTGACCGGCCTGGGCCGCGAAGCGCGCTGTATGCAGTGCCATCAGGGGCGCGCCTCGACCCAAACGGTGAACGCTTCTATCGAGAAAGCTGGCCTGACCGACGCTGACACGGTCAGTCCGGACCTGGGCTTTACCAATATCCACTACTTCGCTGCGGCGGCAACCATGTATGGAACACAGGCCCAGGGCGGCTACCAATACGAGGGCAAAACCTATGACGCCAAATTCGCCCACGTCTCAGGCTATGACAGTTGCGCGCACTGCCACAACCCTCACAGCCTCGAAATCAAACTGGACGAATGTAAGGCCTGCCACACCGAGGTCAAATCCGTCGCCGACCTGAAAAAAGTGCGCACTCCAGGCTCGACCGTGGACTACGACGGTGATGGCAACGTGTCTGAGGGAGTTTACTACGAAATCCAAGGGCTGCGCGACATGTTGTACCAGGGTATACAGGCCTACACCAGGCAGGTGTCTAAGACGGCCATCGCCTACGATCCGGTCGCGTACCCGTATTTCTTCATTGACACAAACGGCAATGGCCAGGCTGATCCAGACGAAGCGCAGTTCCAAAATCAGTTCAACGCCTGGACCGCCCGGCTGGCGAAAGCAGCCTATAACTACCAGACCTCCCTCAAGGACCCGGGCGCGTATGCCCACGGCGGCAAATACGTCATCGAGTTGCTCTACGACTCCATCGCTGATCTGAACCAGGCTCTCGCTCAGCCGATTGACCTGTCGAAAGCCCACCGCACCGATGTCGGGCACTTCGCTGGCTCAAAGGAAGCATTCCGGCACTGGGACAAAGAGGGCGTCGTGCCAGCCGATTGCGCCAAATGTCACACGGGCGTCGGATTGCCGTTCTACCTGAAAGAGGGGGTGTCCATCTCGCAACCACCAGACAATGGCCTGCTCTGCTCCACCTGCCACGACGCTATGCCTGCTTTCACTCTGCACAACGTTGAGAGCGTCAGATTCCCCAGCGGCGCAAGTCTGAGCCTGGGCGATGCGGGCAATAACCACTGCCTGGAGTGCCACCAGGGGCGTGAGTCCACCGTCAGCGTGCGCGCGGCGGTTCAGGGCCTGGACGAGGATGCCGTATCGGACAAGCTGAGTTTCCTGAACATACACTACCTGGCAGCCAGTGCGACGTTGTTTGGGACAGAGGCTAAAGGGGCGTATGAGTACGAGGGGAAAGCCTACAACGGGCCGTTCCTCCATGTGCCTACCTACGCTACCTGTACGAGTTGCCACGACGCACACAAGCTGGAGGTCAAAGCGGCAGAATGCGGAGTTTGCCATCCCAAAGTGAAAGCAGTGGGAGACATCGCCATCATCAACATGACCAACATTGACTTCGATGGCGATGGCAACGCCGATGAAGGCATCATCCGCGAAGTGCAGACCGCGCACGAGAAGTTGTTCGCTGCCATTCAGGATTACGCTGCCAATGTCGCCAAGACGCCCATTGCCTATGCGCCAGACGCCTATCCCTATTTCTTCATTGACAAGAACAACAACGGTCAGGCGGACGCCAACGAAGCCCAGTTCCCAAACAAATACAACGCCTGGACGCCGCGGCTGCTCAAGGCCGCGTACAACTATCAGTATGTCGCCAAGGACCCCGGCGCGGCGGTGCACAATGGCAAATACATCTTCCAGGTGCTGTACGATTCGCTGGAGAGCCTCGGTGAGAAGATCAGCGTGGACATGAGCAACATGGTCCGCCCCAAGATTCCAGAAGCGGCTCCAGCAGCCGAGGCAACTGAGACCGCCGAAACAGGCGAAGCCGAATAGCCGTTCTTGCGAGGTTAAAGCCTGCTCCCGACCTGCCAGGTCTCGAAGACCTGGCAGGTCTTGGTATGAGCATTCTGTAACGTTCAACGCTGGAGGTTAATATGCTCAAGAGGCTCTTTTGGGATAGCGAGCAACGCCGCATTGCTATGCTGTGGCGGCTACTTTTGCAGGCACTGCTGTTCTTCGTATTGATCACGCTTTTCCCCATGCTTGCCGTGTTGCTTATAGCGCCGACGCTCGCCGCCCAGAACGGGATGTCGTTCGAGCAGCTTTTGGCCGAGCTGGAATCACCGGCCCTCGGTCTATCTCCGGAGATACTGTTCGTTCTGAAATTCAGTATGTTGCTTGGCGTGCTGTTGAGCGTCTGGTTAGCAGGCCGCTTCTTGGACCGGCGGCGGTTTGCCAATTTTGGGTTGCACCTGAATCGGGATTGGTGGACAGATTTTGGGTTTGGGCTGTTTCTAGGCGCATTTTCGATGGCGGCCATCTTCTTGGTGGAATGGGCCGCCGGTTGGGTTACCATAACCGGCGTGCTGGTCTCGACCAGAGAGTACAGCCTGCCCTTTTGGCAAGGGCTTGGTTTCACGTGGTTGTATTTTGTCGCCGTCGGCATTCAGGAAGAACTTTTTAGCCGGGGCTACCAGCTCAAGAATCTGGCGGAGGGGCTGCGCGGCGTGCCGTTGCTTGGAGCGCGCGGGGCTATCGTGGCGGCCACGCTATTGTCTTCGGCCTTGTTCAGTGGCCTGCACATCGGCAACCCTAATGCAACCTTTGTCAGTACTTTCAACATCTTCTTGGCCGGCATCTTCCTGGCCATGGGGTTCATTTTGACCGGCGAGCTGGCTATTCCGATTGGCTTGCATATCACCTGGAATTTCTTCCAGGGCGCGGTTTTCGGCTTCCCGGTGAGTGGCATGGCGAGTGCGTTCAGCATTTTGGGTGTGCAGCAGAGCGGCGATGCCCTCATCACCGGCGGGGATTTCGGGCCAGAAGCCGGGCTGATCGGTGTCGGAGCCATGGTTCTGGGAAGCATGATGACCATCGTTTGGGTCAAGGCGCGTTACGGCCGGGCTACCCCCCTGGCCGCTCTCGCCCAGCCGGAGCTGTTGCGACGCAAAAACACCTGATTGTCACGGCTACATTTGCCCAACCTGTGGCAGCGACCGGGTGCATCCAGAATTTTAGGCGAGTTAGCAGAAGCCTCAACCACGTCATGCTGAGCGCAGTGAAGCATCTCATTTCACGATGCACAACGAGATTCTTCGCTTCGCTCAGAATGACGGTCAGCCTTGTTCGGTAGTTGTGGAAAACGCCGTATGCATCTGCTCCCTTAAATTCGGATGCACCCATTACGCTAACTCTGCGGGTTTCACTTTGGCTTTAGTTTAAGGCAGGTACACGGGCCATGCGCCAGGCTTTATGACTTGGCGGTTCTCATTCGTCTCCAGATTCAGTAACCATATTTCCGGCGCGGTGTAAACCTCATCCAGTGAAAACCGCTGGTAGACAATGAGCCGCCCATCGGATGACCAAGCCGGGGAAGCGTTCTCGTATTGTGGGTCACCGGTCAATGGGCGCGACTCGCTCCCGTCGGCACGCATGAGCCATAGTTGCCCGCCAGGGCCGGTCAGTGTGCTGCGCCTGAAGGCGACCCACTGCCCATCCGGAGACCAAGCGGGCGAAGTGTCGCTGGCGTCCGATTCTCCGTTCAGTTCGGTGTAAGAACCCGATCTCATATCGGCTCGTAGCAGACCAGCGCCGTAGCCGTTGCTGGAAACACGCGCTTTGGTGACAATGAGAACCGGCTCTGTAGGTGACCACGCAGCTGCGTCCTGCACCTCGCCGGGAATGACGTAGTCGTCACCTGTCTCTATGTCGTAGATCTGCAGACCTTCTTTCAAGGGGGAGATATAGCTCAGCCACCGACCATCGGCTGACCAGCTCGCACTGTGGCCCACACGCTCTTTCTCCTGAAAGACAGGGGCTGTCTGTCCACTGACCAGGTCGTACCACCACAACCTGGCAGGGACGAGAGAACTCGCCCCCATCACCAGGTCTCGGCGTTCGTAGATGAGCCGCTTCCCATCTGGCGACCATACGGCAGCCGTGCAATCCGAATTCTCCTCACAGTCCAGCAACCTCCGCCTGTCGCTGCCATCGGGACGGATGAGCCACAGGTCTTTTTGTTCGTTGGCAGCCGCGGCGGCGTAGACGATCACCGTCCCATCGGGCGAGAGCGCGAAATCCCAAATCCCGTAGGGTTCTGTGGTAAGCTGGGTCGGCGCGCCGCCCACTAATGGAGTCTTGAACAATTGCAGGTAGTCCTGTTCCCCACCGGCGACATACAACACGTGCGGCGCCGCAGTCCGAAACGACCAGTTGAACGGGGCTGGCAAGGAACGTCCGTTCACGCTCGTCAATCTGGCGGCAAGGGATGCCGTGTAAACAGTATCGGGTTGGAGGGGCACATCCGGATCGAACTCCAGCCATCTACCCTGAAAGCGAACCGTGCCGCTGACCGGCGGGGTCAAAGAGAACACGTCAGCAGTTCCGGTGATCTCTTCCGAGAACAGTACAGATACTCTGGCCTTCGTTGACACCTGAGCGGCGTTGCCAGCGGGATACACTTCCAGTATCTGCACGCCGACCCGGTCTCCTCGCCATAAGAACGACCCTATCGCGCCGGCCAGGGCCAATAGCGTGAGCCATACGATTACATCGAAGCGGCTGAACCGCGGCCTATTCGCGGACATGAGCCCTCATCGAGGGTAAAGGTACGGCTGTCCAGGTGGCTCGATTGGGACGACTTCAGCAGCGACGATGACCGGAATGGTCTCGTCCGCCATCGTCTCCAGCTCGAAACGCCCGCTCACTTCGACCCATTGGTCCAGCGCCAGAGTCTCCGCGCCGGGCCAGCGGACGGGCAAACCCACGGCCACGGCGTCGGCGACGCAACAGGTGACGATGAAACGGCTGACCATGAACTCATCGGGGGCATCCATCTCGTCGCGATAGACGAAGCCGGTAACATGCGCCTGCTGGCCGGCAAAGGAAGCCAGGTCAGCACTGTTCTGAAAGGCCACGATCCAATCCAGGACGTTCCTCTCCCCGCCTGGAACCAGGGCGACCTGGCTGTCGCCATGCGCTGCGGGTGCTGAAGACAACGCCTTACGGTTGCTCATCGCCAGCGCGCCCAGTGGCTGCGGTGGGATCAGGACGCCCAGTACGACGGGCAAGGTGACCAACAGCAACGCGGCCCACGAAGTGCGATGGTGAGTGTGGCCGGCGCACTCGCCATCGGGGACGTATGAATCTCCTGTCGAACGGCGTCTGAACGCCTCCGCGATAACGAACAGTACAGTAGCCGCAGGGATCATCAACCAGGCCGTCCTGTTGTTGATATAGAACAGAATTTTGCCATTGTACATCAACAGGAACAAAAATCCGCCCAGCGCAGTCACGACAAGAACCTTCATCACATCGTGGAAACTTTCTTTGAGTTGTTCTTCGATTGGTTTCTCCGGTTTCACTCTCACCACCCCAAGTTGAGATTGACGTACAATGTGACCGCCAAGGTCATCGTAAACGTAAGCAGGATCAGATAGACTACCGCCCGCCGTTTGAAAATGCTGAGATACATTAACGAGCTTTTGATGTCCACCATCGGGCCGAATACCAGAAAGGCCAGGATCGAACCGGTGGTAAACGTATTGGCGAAAGCCAGCGCCAGAAACGCATCAACAGTGGAGCACACCGACAACAGAAAGGCCAGCCAGAGTAGCACAAGGACCGAACTAAGCGGTCCCTGGCCGACGCCCAACAGGGTTGATTGCGGAGCCACCGTTTGGATGAACGCCGTCAGCATAGCGCCGATGACCAGATAGTGGCCCATATCGAGGAAATCGTCGCCGGCTGATGACATCGCCAGCCAAAAACGCTGTGTCGGACTGCCTTCTGCTGATCCAGGCCCACAACTCTGGCAGCCCGCCTGCATGGCCTCGGAGAAGACATCCTGTGGGCGCGCCGTACTGAAAACCAGGCCCACTGACACCGCGATGAAGAAACTGAGCGCAATGCGTCCCCAGAAAACAGGCCCCCAACCAAAGGCCGTATAGGTGCTGAGGATGACGATAGGATTGATCACTGGCGCGGCCAGGATGAACGCAATGCCCATTGACAGGGGCACCCCCTTGCGGTACAGGCTTCGGGTAAACGGTACGACCCCACACTCACAGACGGGGAAGAAAAACCCCATGGCCGCGCCCATCAGCGTCGCCAAAACCGGCTGCTGCGGGACGAAGCGGTGGAGAGTCTCCTCGTCTACGTAGATGTTGATGAACCCCGAAGCCAAAGAGCCGGCGAGCAGAAGGGGCGTGGCTTCGATGAAGATGCCGAGGAAAACGGTCACGAAGGTCTGGAAAGAGCTAAAAGATGAAACCACAACGGCAGGTGGCAGGTGGCAAAGAACCAGACTGCCTGACACCAGTCCCAACAGAAGCAACGCCAACCCCAACCGTTGGGAGCGATTCGTTTTAGCAAGATCGGCGTCCAAAGATACAGCCAGAGCCCCCTGTAGGTTCGATGCCTCCTTATAGCCTTGATGTCGAAATTTGTCAAGCCGTTTAGTCTGACATCCGGACATAAATCTGGGAAGAGCGTTGCCTACGCTCGTTTCTCAATTCAACCCGTTTCAGATACCACCAGATGCCTTCAGCCGGGTTCAGTTCTGGCGCGTAGTAGGCCGGCAACTGTTCCAAATGAATGTGCTTGGCCGCACCAGTATCCGTAGGTCGAGTTGCCACATCCGACCTATGGCTGGCCGTCATTCTGAGCTCCCCCACGGCGCGCAGGCGCGCCGCTCATTAGGGAAGAAACACCGCCCTACCCCGTCATGCTGAGCCGAAGGCGAAGCATCTCGCGCTGGCAGGTGTTGAGATTCTTCGTCGCTTCGCTCCTACTAAGAAACTAGCCGGTCATTGCGAGCGAAGCGAAGCAATCTGCGGGTTGGCGGCTGTAGCATAGGGCCTTGTGCCCGTTACGCCCACAAGGGGCTATGCTACATTGCTTCGTCGCCCTGCGGGCGACTCGCAATGACACCCGGCGGCGTTTCTTCCTCCATGAGCGGCGCGCCCACGCGCCGTGGGGAAGCTCAGAATGACGGAACAG
>DAOTYC010000020.1:0-28516 GCA_034435095.1 Anaerolineae bacterium
GGTTTGGTGGGGCTGGAGACGGGCAACATCAACTATTCTGCCAGCAAAGGCGGGGTCATCGCCATGAGCCGCTGCCTGGCCGTGGAGTGGGCCAAATACAACATTCTGGTGAACACAGTCGCTCCCACCCATTTCCGCACACCTTTGCTGGATGACCTGTTGGCTAAGAAGCCGGAGACGCTCAACTATTTCCTGAGCAACATCCCGCTGGGACGAATGGGAGAGCCGCAGGAGATTGTGGGGCCATTCATCTTTCTGGCCTCCGACGCGGCGTCCATGGTCACCGGCCATTGTCTGGTGGTTGACGGTGGGCATACGGCGAAATGAGAGGCCGAGAGGCCAACCTTCGCCCCTGAGTGAGATCCTTCGCTGCCGCACTCCTCGTCACAAATACAGCACTGACTCGTCCACCTCGTCGGCGGCAGCGGTACCGGTCAGGATCATGGCGGCGCGCAGCTCGTCGGTGTAGCGGTTGAGCAGGGCGGCGACAGCCTCCGCGCCCCCGCCCACGGCAGCGACGGCCAGCGGGCGGCCGACCAGCACGGCGTCCGCGCCGAGGGCGAGCATCTTGAGCACGTCGCTGCCCGAGCGCACGCCGCCGTCTACCAGCAGGGCGATCTCCCCGTTCACGATGTCGGCGATGTCGGGCAGGACCTCCGCTGTGCCAGGCGTATGGTCGAGTATCCGTCCTCCGTGGTTGGACACGACGATGGCCGCCGCGCCAACATCAATGGCAGTCTCGGCCTCGTCTGGCGTCATGATGCCCTTCAGAATAAACGGCAGTTCTGTCTGGGCGATGATGCGCTCCCATGTCTCCGGCGGATGCGGGCCGACCGGCTGGCCGGCGCGCACCATGCCGATGATGCCGGCGGCGTCAACGTCTACGCCGACAGCCCACGCTCCGGCCTCTTCAGCCTGACGGATGCGCGCGATGATGTCTTCCTCCGGCCTGGGCTTGATGATGGGGATGCCAGTGCCCCCCTGAGCAGCGATGACCTCCAGACCGGTGGGATACAACATCGGGTCTGGCCCATCGCCGGTCATGCCGACCGTGCCGGCCGCGGCGCAGCCAGCGATGAGCGCGTGGGCCAGGTCGCGTTCCGGTATGGCGTCGTTCATGTTGAGCCACGTGCCAGCGACGGGCGCGCCCAGGATAGGCGATGAAAGCGTGCGCCCGAACAACTCAATCTGCGTCTGCGGCGCATTCACATCGTGCAGCGTGCGCAGGACGAGCTTGTAGCCGGCCAGGGCCTCGACATTGGCAGTGAAGCTCGCACCGGTACCGATGCCGCCCATGCCCGGCATCTCGCCGGCACAGGCTACACCGTTGCACACGCGGCAGACGCGGCACGCGCCCTTGAACCGCTCTTTGGCCGTCCGCCTGACCTCTTCCCAGTCCATAGCGCCCCTGTTCTATCGGTCGAAGTAGATGCTCTTGCCGGTAGCCGACAGTGGGATGCCCATCACGAAATCGGCGTCAATCAGCCCCATCTGCTTGGCTACCGCGCCAATGCGGTACATGATGCGGTTGTCCACGTTCATGATGCTGGCCATCTTGGCCGCCGAACCCAGCGCGATGCCCATGTCCAGCAGTCGGTAGGCGCACTGCGGGCCGTTGAATTCTGCCTGGAGGGTGTTGATCTTCATGCACTTCTCGTAGCCGCACGCGCCACAGTTCAGCCCGGCCGGTGTAGCGTCCTTGATTCCGATCAGCACGACTGCCTCCGACCGCTCGACGTTGCCACCGTCGCGGAGGAAGCCTTTTCTGGGGTCGGTTTCGCCCTTCTTCTCGCCGTGGGCCTTCATGGCCTGGGCCAGTCTCTGCACATCCTGGCCCTCAACAACGGCGGCGACCACATAGTCTTCCCCTTTCGTCTTGGGCGCGGTGCGCGCGGCGACTTCCATCAGCCCGGCTACTGTCTTCAAAGTACTCATCGCTGTCTCTCCCCTTCGACACAAAGAATTCACCACTCTTCGCCGCGACTGTGTGCGTCCAGGCGGCGCCATTCCTCACCAGGTCCTCTGAAAAACGACTTCGTAAGCGTAGTGGCCGTAGCAGAACGAATTGCTGGCCAGCTTGGCCTTACATTCCTCTTCGTTCTTGCAGACACCGCCGATGATCATGTCGCTGATTTCCGGCGCGTCAGAGCTGAGGCGACGGGTCATCTCACTGCGATAGGGCGTGCCGTCCACCCCCTGCTTGACATACAGCTCCAGAGAATTCTTCCACAGGTCGAAATCAACCCGGCCCGGCCCCTTGTCGCCGCTCGGCATGGCGTAGTTGCCGAACTTGTCGGCGACGATGACGCCATCAAGGGGATTGCCGTTCTTGTCCACTACCGTGACGAAGATATTGTGTCGCCAATTGCAGCTCCCATCAACGATGACCGGCAGGACATCCTGCTTGGTCACGATGAAGTCCACGCTGGGCGTGGGCGTGTCGGTCGGCAGCTCTGGCGTGGGCGTGTCGGTGGGCTCAGCCGGACGAGGCGTCCGCGTGGCCGTGGGCGTATCGGTCGGCAACGACGTCGGCGTCTCGGTGGGCGTCGGCGTCACCGTCGGTGTGGCGGTCGGCGTTGGCGTGTCGGTTGGCGTCGGCGTAGGCGTCCACTCCGGCGTGGCTGTAAACGTCGGAACCAGCGTGCGGGTGGGCGGCAGCGTTGGGGTTGGCGCATAGGCAACGTACTGCACCGCGCTGCAAGCCGTGCCCAACATTAACACGAATGCGGCTACAAACAAACTGACCTTGAGACGATTGGTTGGCATTGATTCTCCTTACGGTCCCCGAAATCTGGCAACCTCTATTCTGCATCCAATTCGAGATTTTGCCAAATCCGATTTGTGGAATTCGACGGCGCGGTGTACAATCCCAAAGGCGACGCCTGGTGCGGGTCATTTATTGGCAGGCGCAGTTTCATCCCGTCATGCTGAGCCGCAGGCGAAGCATCTCGCCCGCACGGGAAGCAAAGATTCTTCGTCGCTGCCGCTCAGATTGACGGGAGTGAGCGTCACGGGCACAAGGCACTATGCCAATATGAATCAGCTTAAAATGGGAAGGACCGCAACAAACGTGAGGGTACAAAATGTAGAAGCGCGCTGGGCAATCGTGATTGCCGTGGTGCTGGTCACAGTGGTTTCTCTGGCCTGTCAACTGCCGGGCAGCGTGTCGGGCCTGGTGGCGGTCTACACGGCCACGCCCACCTTCACAGCCACGCCCATCCCGACGGATACGCCTACCGCTACCGCCACTCCGACGTCCACGCCGACCGCCACGCCGACGCCCACGGATACACCCACACCTACGCCGGTGGTCGGCCCATACTCGCTGGTTTTCGCCTCGGACCGGGAGGGCAACGGCGAGGTCTATCGTTTCGACAGCGAGACCGGCGCGGTGACCAACCTGACGCAGAATCCCGACGTGGACTGGGACCCGACCTGGTCGCCCGACGGACAATGGATTGCCTTCACTTCGTACCGCGACGGCAACGGCGAGGTCTACATCATGCGGGCCGATGGCAGCGAAGTGACCAATGTGACGAACCATCCGCTCGACGATTACATGCCGGCCTGGGCGCCCGACGGCCAGCGGCTGGTTTTCGTTTCCGAACGGGACGGCCATCAGGAAATCTACGTGACCGGGGTAGATGGCGCGGGCTTACGACGATTGACGCAGACGGCCAAGGGCGAGGAGAACCGTTCGCCAACCTGGTCGCCGGACGGGGAGCGCATCGCTTTCGCCGGCGTGCGCAATGGCGTCGAGAACATCATGTCCATGAAGGCCGACGGCACAGACAGCCAGTTCCTGACCAAGTGGCCGCTGAAAGGCACGCATCCGGCCTGGTCGCCTGATGGACGACAAATTGCCTTCATCGGCTGGGACGAAGAGAACCGCCCCGGCCTGTACCTGATGGCTGCCGATGGAACGGGGCTGCGCTGGATCGCCAGGAGCGAGGTGTGGATCGGCTCGGTGAGCTGGACGCGGCAGGGCTATTGGCTACTGTTCACTTCGTGGCGCGACGGGAATCATGAGGTTTACGCGCTCAGCCGCGACGGAAAGCAGTTCGTGCGGGTCACTGCCGGCCTGGCCTGGGACGACACACCTGACCTGTCGCCCACGGGCGGCGATTTTCAGCCTCACGCGGCCTTACCGCTGGCCTCTGGCCCACTGGAGTCCAAACCGCCCTCCACTGCGCTGAAATATGGGATGAACCTGGCCGACCTGGGCAAGGCCTACCTGCTGCGCGACCTGGGCTTCAGTTGGAGCAAGAGTTTTATCAACTGGGAGGGCATCGAGCCGGAAAGAGGGAAGTTCGATTGGGTGGACCCCGACAACATCGTCAAGGCGTGCGCTGGGCAGGGCCTCAACATCGTGATGCGCGTGCAATGGACGCCGGAATGGGCCCGCCCGCCCGATACGATGCCCAGCCATCCGCCGACCGACCCGCAGGACTTCGCCGAATTCATGCGCACCGTGGCGACGCGCTATAAGGGCCAGGTGCGGGCCTACGAGATTTGGAACGAACAAAACATCAACTACGAGTGGGGGATGCGCGAGCCCAGTCCGGCCGAGTATGTGGCGCTGCTGAAAGCGGCCTACGCGGCCATCAAAGAGGCCGACCCCGACGCGCTGGTGTTGACCGGCGGCCTGTCAACCACCGGGGGTGGCGGTGAAGGGGCGATGGGCGACGTACTCTATATCGAAGGGATGTACGCGGCCGGCGTGCAAGGCTATTGTGATGCCATTAGCACTCACCCCTACGGGTTCGGGCGTGATCCGGACTATCACGACGAATGGGGGCTGAGTTTCACCCGCGCCGCGACCCAGCACGAGGCGATGGTGCGAGCCGGCGACACACAGACGCCGCTGTGGGTCACCGAACTGGGCTGGCCGGTCAAGACCAACTGGGACCTGGGGGAGCACCACGGCCCAACGACGGTCACGTTCCAGCAGCAGGCCGATTACCTGGTGCGCGCCTTTCGCAAGGCTGAGGCCGAATGGCCGTGGATGGGCGCGATTTTCGTGTTCAACCTCGATTTCAGCAGCGTGCCCTGGTATGAGGCGCGGGAGATCATGCGCTATTACGCCGTGCTCAACCCGGATCGCAGCCCGCGGCCGGCGTATACGCAACTGCGCATGTTGGCGCGCGGCGGATGAAAAGCGGGCCTTCGTGTCTTTGTGGTTACATTTTCGCCATGGGAGGAAACAGATTTTGGACACCATTGCAGTCATTCAATACGGATTGGGGCCAATCGGCATTGGTTGCGCCGCCCTGCTCCATCAGCGGCGGGCGATGCGGCTCGTCGGCGCGGTGGACATTGACCCGGCCAAGGTCGGGCGCGACCTGGGTGAGGTGTTGGGCCTGGGCGAGCACCTTGGCGTGCCGGTGCGTGCGCGGCTGGTAGAGGCCCTGGCCGATGTGCAGGCAGTGACGGCAGTGCATACCACTGGTTCGTCCCTGCCGGCGGTGTTGCCGCAGCTCGAAGAGTGTATGCGGGCCGGCTTGAACGTCGTCTCCACCTGCGAGGAACTGGCCTATCCGGCGGCGCAACATCCCGAACTGGCTCGCCATCTGGATGCTGTGGCCCGCGAGTGCGGCGTGACGATTCTGGGCACGGGCATCAACCCCGGCTACGCGATGGACGCGCTGGCGTTGTTCCTGTCCGGCGTATGCCCGCAGGTGGAGAGCGTCTCCATCCGGCGCGTGGTGGATGCAGCGCAGCGTCGGCTGCCCCTGCAGCGAAAGATCGGCGCCGGCCTGAGCCAGGCGGAGTTCGAGTCTCTGGCCGCGGCGGGAAAAGTCCGCCATGTCGGCCTGGCCGAATCGGTCGCCATGCTGGCAGATGGCCTCGGTTGGCCGCTGGACCGGATTGAGGAGACGATCAGGCCTGTCATAGCCGGGCGCGAGCTACACAGTGCGTACCTGACCGTCGCGCCGGGCCAGGTAGCGGGCGTGCACCAAGTCGCGCGCGGCTTCGTGGACGGGCGTGAGGCGATTACCCTTGAGCTGCAGATGGCTTTGGGAGTCAGCGAGCCGGGCGATTTCATCACCCTGCGCGGTGAACACGACGTGGAAATGACGGTGAAGGGCATCCGCGGCGACCAGGCGACGGCGGCGGTGGTGGTCAACTGCCTGCCGCGGGTTGTGGCGGCCCCGCCCGGCCTGCTGACCATGAAGGACATTGCCATCCCCGCCTGCCGGCGGTGAACGTCCCTCAGCTAACGTCGTTCAGTCAGCTTGAGTTTTGGGGATGGTTATGCTGCCTCCATTTCGGTTAAAAGAATATATTTGGTAGCCTGGGCCACATGTACTACAGTTCAGGACTGCAGCGCGAGGTACTGGAGCGTGAGAAGACACCCCCTCGAACTCCGCCTGCAGAAGGGACAGGATTTGGTTGCGTTGGCTCTGTGTGTTGTTGTTGTACCAAAGGGCACTGACATACACAACTGACTCTTCGTGTCGGATGGCCTCCCTCAGTTCTTGACCGCTCAGCAAACGGCCCGCCCCACCAATCATCACAGGTTGCGTGGCAGGCAGCGAAGTGACGACAGGAAAGAGCATCCCCGAATAAGTGGGGTCAATATCCACGATGACCAACCCTGGAGACAGCAGTCGTCCCATGGCCTGCTCACTCATCACAGACGGCGACAATGCTTGTCTCACACAAATTGAGAAAGCAGCACTGGAAGCAAATATACCCACCGCTAACAGCAGTGCCGCTGACCTAAGGCGGGGATAGGACAGCCGTGACAGCAAACATACGGCCGCAAAGACCACATACGGCACCGCGGTGCTTTGGTACTTCGCTCCGTATGCCCACGGTGGCGTCCAACCCAAGGTGTAGAACAGGATAGGGCCGAACACAGTTGTACCAAAAAGTGACAAAACCAACCAACGGGTATCGCGGTTCCTTATTGCCCATAGTCCGTATAAGCTGGCGCCGATAATTGCTACATCCCCAACTAAAATCAGGATCAATGGGAAGTTTCGGAACAACACATAGGGGCTCACACCGCCCACTGTGTCCAAAAAAACTTGTAAAAAGGCCACGGCCGGCTGGCGGTCATCTGCCACGACTCCAAGCCACCCATAGGCCATTGCAATACTTCTTTGCTCTCGATAGAACCACATTGCGCCCATCAGGGACGGGCAGATAATGGCTGCACTGAGCAAGAGATTGTGCCAGGCAGGGCGACGGTGCTTGATGAAGAGCAGAATTACGTAAGCGGACATTGGCACGAGTACGATAGCAAACAAATAATGGGTAAGAAGCCCGACCGAAACGGCCGTGGCCCACACTATCCACCAATGCCAGGCACGGGGCTCGCGTCTCATACGAAAGACAGCCCACAAGGCGATCAGGTTGCAAAGGGCCAGCAGGGCATACGAGCGAGCCTGGCTGGTGAACCTCAAGACGGCAGGCGTCAACGCATACATGGCGGAAGCCGCCAATGCGAACTTCTCGCTCAGCAACTCTCTGGCTATGTAGAATACGAGAAGGATAGACGCTACGTCAAGCAAGACGTTCAACGATTTGATTGGTAACAGCGAATTTCCCAGCAAGGACAAGCAGATATTAAGTAGCCAATGAGGTATAGGAGGATGGACTTCTACCCTCCTCAGATCGTTCGCTATGGTGTCCAGACAGAGAGGCTTTCGTAGATGTACAAATTGCTGCCAGTGGGCGGCATCCGTAATTCTCGGCCCAGTAGTTCGGTACTGGGCCACTTCCAGTTCATACGGCCATTGGTTACATGTGGCCAGTATGAAGACAAGCGACTCGTCATGATCCAGCCCCGGCCGAACCAGGACGCCCAGGACGCGAAAGGCGAGCCCTACGGCTATAAAGAGGGCCAGAATCGCATAAACACGAGTGTTTTGCTGTCGGCTTCCTTCTACTGTGCTGACGTGCATTGACCTCCCCCCAAATGCAAAGTGGGTTCCCGGCGTGTTTTCTGTATGCGAATCTCGACCTGGCAGCGGCCATCTCCTCGTCCCTGCTGCTCACAGACCTCAACCTCGACAGGGGCGTCGGCCAACAACGCGCCGAACCACACCGGCCACAGACACCCTCGCAGGCCACACAGGCCTGGTCGGTGCGTTCAAGGCCGGCGCGTCTGGCCCCTTCGTAGGCGGGACAACGCCAGACCACAATGCTGGCTTCCGTCTCAGATGTCAGGTAGAGCTGGGCCTTCAGCCGCTCGCCCATGAACACTTCAAGGTAAGAGTTGAGCAGGATCAGGGCATCGGCCAGGTCGTCCGCTCTTTTCTTGTGGGTCGCTTTGAGGATGGCGCGCATCTCAAGCCGACCGAACGAGGCGCGGACGCGGGCGTTCGTCCTGATCGCCGCTTCCAGGCCGAATTCTTCGACTGTTTGCAGAAACCACTGGCCGTCCCAATAGAGAAGCAGCCGCCGCAGCATATCAATTCGCTCGGCGGCTGAGATGTCGTACCGCTGATCAATGAGGGTCACGCTGACCTCTGGTTGGCTCGACGGTGACATCAATGACCAGGACGGTGATGTTGTCATCGCCGCCAGCGGCGTTGGCCTCCTCAATCAGCCGATGAGCCAGTCGCTCGGCGGTCGGCTCCTGGGCCATGATTTCGCCCAGCCGTCGGTTGGGCCAGACCATGTTCCACAGGCCATCGGTGCACAGCAGCAACCGGTCGTTCGCTTCCAGCTTAATGGGGCGGAAGATGTCCGGTTCGGCCAAGACGTGGCGACCCAGACAGCGTTGCAAGACGTGTCGTTGTGGGTGAAGTGGAATCTTGTCGGGCGACAGGTGTCCGCGCGCCGCCAGCTCGCCGGGTATGGTGTGGTCGGTGGTGATTTGGTGCAGGCGGTTCTGACGCCACAAATAGGCCCGGCTATCGCCGAGGCTGCCGATTGTGGCCAACCCGTCCTGGATGATGCACACCACAATCGTCGCCCCCATGCCTCCCGCTTCGCGCGGTTTCTGCTGGGCATAGCTCAACAACACCTCATTGGCTCTGCTGATGACATGGCTGAGCAGATGGTAAGTTTCTGTGTTTGTCGGATGAATGTTCGTACTACGGTCATCCGCCCGGTCGGCGTCCCACAGGTCTGGCAGGCGCACTCGCCTGGTTTCCGACAGATCAACCGGCCGGAATAAATCGGTAGTCTCTCTCTTGACCGTTTCGATTGCCCAGTGACTGGCCACCTCGCCAGCCAGGTATCCACCCAAACCATCGGACACAATGAACAGACCAATCGGTTCTTCGTCGCTGGATTGTACGTATTTGAAATAGAAGCGGTCTTCATTGAGGGAACGCAATCGTCCCGCATCTGAGATGGCCGCGACTTGCAACCTGGCTACCATGAATATCCCTCCGCCGATGTCAAGGCCCGTTGTGAAAGGTCAATGTCAGACCAGCCAATTGTATCTCATCTCCTTCATGAAGCGGACAGCGGACGCGAGGCCTGAGAAGCCGTTTGTTCAAGAATGTACCATTCAGACTGCCCAGGTCCTCGATGAAGGCAGAATCGTCCTGCAAGGTAATGCGAGCATGACACCTGGAGATGCCGTACTTCTCGGCCCCAAACGGTGTCAGATCGATATCGGGGTACACGCCAGCAATCGGATCTTCACGACCAAGAATGACCTGCCCGACCGAAGGCAGGCCAACGATGGCGCCAGTGGGGTTGATCACCAGGTAGGGGCCTTCGATCTGTTGGGTTACAGCCTTTTCTGCTTCCCGACAGACCTCTTGGCTCCACGGCAGCTTTTCAGTCGTGCGCCGTATCAACACTGCGCCGCACTGGCGACAGAAATATTCTTCCATGCCGTTTGATGCGCCACAATGCGGGCACACGAATGTTTCGTCGCTCTTGCCTACCGGCTGACCACAGTTCGGACAGATTTGGGTTTGCTCGTCAACTTCGGCCTGGCAGTGTGTGCAGATGGTCATTCCTGGCAACTTTCCACGGTCTCTCTGGATACAGGTTGATTATACCACAATTATAGCCACTTGACCAAATGTGTCATTCTCCGGCCCAGGGCAAACGCATCTTGTCGAATTCTAGGGATTGAATGCTAAAACAAACGTGTGCAATCGAAGAATTGCTCCACTTAATCGCCCAAAAATGGTCTTTCTAGGGAATCGACCCTTGAAAAATGCCTTCATGCGTTTGCCCTGTTCTCCGGCCGGGAGTTTTGCAGCACTGGCCCAACTCGGGTATAATGTCCGGTCAGAAGGGGCAAACGGCACGTGAACCATTTCAAGCGTCTCTTAGCCAGCGTGTGCGGCTGCTATTGCGGTGAGTGTGCCGCGTATATTGAACGGCGGTGTCGAGGTTGCGGCTATGAATTGGGCCTGACCCCACACGGGGAATGTGCTCTTTTCCAATGCTGTATCGCGGAGAACGGGCTGGAACACTGCGGCCTGTGCGGGCCATCTCCCTGTCCTCTCTTTCAAGACACCTTTGGCAAACGCATGGCAGAGCTGCGGTGGGCCGCACTGCGGGCGCGCTGTGAGCTTGGTACAGACCTGTGGTTGGCCCGGCAGACAGAGCGACGCCGTCGGCTTCCTTGACTCTCCAGACTTTTGCCCTATAATCTACCTCTATGAACGTGTGTATGCCCACGCCAAACACAAAACCCAGCCGCGCTCTGGACTGGGGGCTGATCATCTGTCTGACCGGCGTCGCGCTGTACACCATACTGTTCACGTATTGGCAGGTCCTGCTGTACCGTGGGCTGCACATGGGCATCACCGACCTGGGCTATTTCGACCAGTCCATGTACAACACGCTGCACGGTCGCGTGCTTCAGGTCAGCTTCGATGTGCCGTCGCCCTACCGCGAGCTGCAATCATCGAACAGCCCCCACCTGTTCGCCCAACATCCCTTCGTTTTGATGTTGCTCCTGGTCTTCCCGATTTACGCGCTCGTCCCGCACACCTACACCCTGTTTTTCATCCAGGCACTTGCCGCCGCCATCGGCGCGTTGCCTGTCTATCTGCTGGGCCGCGAACTGATGGACGACGAGCGAGAGGGTCGCCTTGCCGCCTGCTGGCCGGCCCTGGCGGTAAGCCTGGCTTACCTGCTGCACCCGACGCTGCAGTTCATCACCGTCAATATGTTCACTTTTGGCTTTCATCCGGAGAATCTGTTCCCGCCGCTGTTTCTCTTTGCCTTCTACTTCTTGCATCGGGCGAAATGGGTTCCATTCGGCCTGTTCTTCTTGCTGGCCGTACTGGTCGTCGAGAGCTATACGCTCGTCTGTGCCGCGCTGGGCGTCTATACATTCCTGCGTTGGCCGCGACGCCGCTGGTTGGGGCTGACGATGGTCTTTGTTTCGTTGTCCTGGTTGCTCCTCTCCCTGAAGGTCATCGTGCCTCATTTCAAGGTCGGCGGCGGCGCACCCTGGTTCGTCCATGACATGCAGGGCGGCCGGGTCATCCTGGACAATCTGGAGCGCATCCCCGGCGTGATCGCGCCGGCTTTTCTGGAATATATGGCCTATATGCTCGGCCCATTCCTCTTCTTACCCGTGCTTGGCGTCGCCGTCTCCGCCATCGCCCTGCCCATCCTGGCGGTAAATTTCTCCGCCCTGCTGATCGGCTATGGGGCACCGGCCTCTTACACGGGCTGGCAATCCAATCCGGTTGTGCCGGTCATGGCGTTGGGTGCGGTCTTCGGCCTGGCCTGGCTACGCCGCCGTGTGCCGATCGCGCGTCACGCCCTGCTTTCGGTCGCCATTGTCATCGCCGCCCTGGCCTGCGACCTGTGGTATGGCCCGCTGCCTGTCTCCTTCACTGTTCGGCCCGGCCAGTACGCTGTGGACGCCGCCAGAGCGCAGGCCATTGACCGGCTGCGCGACATCATCCCCCAGGAGGCTGTCCTGTCCGCCGACTATTATCTTGGCTCACAATTCACCAGTCGGCAATGGCTGTATTGGTTTCCCGACCGCTTCGCCGACGCCGACTACGTCCTCATTGACCGCGCTTCGGAGTGGACAGCGGTGTACAGGCAACCGCTAGAGTACCTGGCGCACAGCCCCTATCACCAGGTTGCTTTCGATGAGGCCGATGTTGTGCTCTACCGGCGTGTGCCCGACGCCCTTCCGCCGCTGGCGCACGAGATGCCGCTCAACTTCGGCAATCAAGTGTGGCTGCTTGGCTACACCATCGAACCGTCCGTTCTCCGCCAGGGAGATACACTGCGCCTTATCTTCTACTGGAAGTCCCAGGGGCCAACGGAGGTCCCCTACACGGTCTTCACCCACCTGCTCGATCCGACCGGCCGGCAGGTGAGCCAGGAGGACAGTATGCCAATGAGCAACCTCTACCCGACGACCGCCTGGCGGCCTGATGAGATCATCGCCGACGGTGTGTACGAGCTGTCTCTCCCACCCGATGCGCCGCCGGGCGAGTACACGGTCGAGTTCGGCCTCTACAACATCGTCGGAGGCCAACGGCTGGACGTGTTGGATCAATTGGGCAACCCCCAGGACACCCGCGCCCTGCTCTCTGGCATTCGTGTGGAGGCGACCAGCCACGACGGGCGGGGAGGCCCGCAGTGAGCGCGAAGTGGGTGGCCGACCGCTGGGCCTGGTGGCTTGCGCTGATCCTGTTGACAGCCGCTGCGCTGCGGATGCCCCTGCTCGACCGCATCCCGCCTGGCTTCCAGTTCGATGAAGCGTACAATGCGATTGACGCCCTGCGAGTCATGCAAGGCGACCGTCCCTTGTTTCTGCCGGCCAACGGCGGACGCGAAGTGCTTTACACCTACCTTCAGGCTCTGGCGATGCGAGTGCTGGGCGCAAACGTCGCCGCCTTGCGCTTCACCTCCGCGCTGCTTGGCCTGCTGACCATCGCCGCAACGTTCTTTCTCGTGCGCCTGATATGGCGAGGATTGGCAGACGGCGTCGAAAAATGGGAGACTTCATCTACGCTCCTGGCGTTATTCACCTCAGCACTGATGGCTGTCACCTACTGGCATCTGCATTTCAGCCGCTATGGAATCCGCGCTATCGCTCTGCCCTTGCTGGAGGTGCTGCTTTTCTATGCCTTCTGGCGTGGCCTGCACTCCCGACATCTGGCATGGTGGGTCCTCGGCGGCCTTTTGCTCGGCCTTGCCCCTTACACTCACCCGGCCGGCCGGCTGCTGCCGTTCATCATTACAGCTTTCGTCGTTTACAAGCTGGCCCAAAGAAATCGGCAGAACAGTGCACCGCTGGATCAGCGAGTGATCGCTGGCTCCCCGCTTCGCCGCTTCGTTGATTCGGCGATTCATTCTCCATTGCTCTGGCAATGGCTGACGATGGCCCTTATTGCGGTTATTCTCTTCGTTCCCTTGGGCTGGTATTTCTGGCATAACCGTGAAGCGTTCACGGGTCACGCCGAACTGGTGTCCATTTTCAACCCGGCGGTCAGCGGCGGCAACCCGCTGGGCGCATTCGCCCGCAACCTGTGGGCTGTGCTGGGCATGTTCTTGCTGCGCGGCGACGGCGCATGGAACCACAACCTGGCCGGCCGGCCGGTCTGGGAGCCGCTCACCGCCCTGTTCTTTGTCGTCGGTGCAGGGGTTCTATTGATCCGACTATTCAGCCGCCGTCAGGACGGATGTTTCTCAGCGGCGTTCGTGGCGATGGACGAGCCCGCCACGGCTGCTCCGCCGGACAACGCTTCAAGAGGAAGTGAACTTCCTCGCGACAAATACGTCTTTTGGGCCATCTGGCTCGTGGTTATGTTCATGCCAACCCTGTTGAGCAGTGGTGCGCCCGATTTCTCGCGCAGTATCGGTGTCCTGCCTGCCCTGTGCGTCTTGCCCGGCCTGGGATTGCTGGCCGTCGCTGAGTGGCTGCCGTCGCGCCGCCGCCATCTGGCGCTCGTCACGGCTGTCGGCGTACTGGCGGTCGCCGCCTGCAGCTCAGTGCGAGACTATTTCTTCGTTTTCCCCCGCGAGCCGTCGCTGTATCACCTCTACGATGTGGACAAGCTCGAAGTGGCCAGACATCTGCGCGACTGGGCCGCCCGCGACCAGGTATACCTTTCCCCGCTCTGGTTCGAGCACGCCACCGTCCGTTTTCTGACCCAGGGTCTCGGTTTGAAATCCTTCGATGCCGGCGAGACGCTGGTCCTGCCCTCGCGGGCCAGCGGCCGGGACGCGCTTTACGTGTTTTCGTGGGAACAAACGCCCTACATTGAGTCGTTCGCCGAACGCACCGCGCCGCTTGCCACCAGGGCCGATGTGCCGAATCAGCGCGGCGGCAAGCTGCTGGTCACCTTCCGTGTCCCCGCCGAAAAATTGCCTGACCCGGCCCGTCCACTCGACAGCCTGGCCGAAGCAGGCTTCTGGCCTGATAGCTCGGCCTGTTCCGCGCCACACGCCTGCATCCGCACGGATGCGCACGCTGCTGCCCCGCTCACGTTCGGCGGCGAGGTAGCCCTGCTGGCTTACAGCCTGCCGGCGGCTATCCCTGCCGGAGGCGCGGCGCCGGTAACATTGTACTGGCAGGCACTGCACGACCTCGACGCGGATTACACCGTGTTCCTGCACGTGACCGACGCGCGTGGACGACGTTGGGGGCAGGATGACCGCCGACCCAACAACGGCGGCTATCCGACGCCGGTTTGGAAGTCTGGCGATGTCGTCATTGACCGGTACTGGCCGACCATTGACCCATGCGCGCCGTCGGGCGAGATGCGCATCACCGCCGGGCTGTACCTGTACGCCACCGGCCAGCGGCTAAGCGTTGACCGCACCGGACTGGACGTTGCCCCGCTGGGCCAATTGACGGTTGTTCTGCCCGAGAAACGCACCCTGCGTGACCGCAAGCCAGCCCGCCAGCTCAACCTGAGCTGGGCTGACCTGCGACTGCTTGGCCTCGACCCCCCGCCCGAGTCTGTGGTCTCTGGTGACATCCTGCCATTCAACCTGTATTGGCGTGCTCTCGCCGATGTGTCCCTCGACTACGAGCTGGCCCTGAAGCCGGCGACAGACTCGGACGCGCCCGCAATAGCCACCCACTCCAGATTGGTGCTGAGTAAAGGCGAGAGCACCTGCATGCATCACGATCATCCTGTGCTACCGGACACGCCGTCTGGCCTTTACACCCTGACGTTGCGCTCCTCGTCCGCAGACGCGGAGGCAAATCTGGGGGAGGTTCTGGTAGAACATTTGCCCCGTTCGTTTGTCCTGCCGGCTCATCTGGGCGAGAGCAAGAGAGCTCCGCGTCTGGACGCGCAGTTTGGTGACCACATTCACCTGCGCGGCTACGAATTGCCCGGCCAGGCGCAATCTGGGCGAATCGCTCTGCATTCCGGACAAGGCGGCAGCCTGCCGATTACCCTGTACTGGCAGGCCGATGGGCCCATCGCCACCGATTACACCGTTTTTGTCCATCTCCTGGACGAAGGAGGCGCGTTGCGCAGCCAACGCGACGCTCCGCCCGCCGGAGGTGCGCGCCCGACCAGTGGCTGGCTGCCCGGCGAAGTGATCAGCGATACAGTCGTCTTGGCCCTGCCGGCAGACCTGTCACCCGGCCTGTATCGCCTCGCGGTCGGCCTGTACAGCCCCCTCGACGGCCAACGATTGCCGGTTGCGCTGGACGAGGCGGCCACATTGCCGCGGGGCGTAGACATCGTGACGAGTGCGGCGCGATATGTCGCGCTGGACGCCAGAGTCGAGGTGACGCCATGACCCATCGCCCTGTTGCGAGCGCAGCGAAGCAAGCTCAACGCAGCAGACCAGGGATTGCTTCGTCGCTGCCGCTCCTCGCAGCGATAGCCGTCCTGTTCCTCTATATGCTGATCGCCATCGCCGCCACCCACCCGCTGTGGTTACACCTGGCTTCAGCCGTACCCAGCGACATTGGCGACCCACTGCTGAATACCTGGATTCTGGCCTGGGATACCCACGCCTTGACCACCGCACCGCTCAGCCTGTTCCAGGCCAACATCTTTTACCCGCTGCCCAACACGCTCGCCTTCTCCGAGCATTTGCTGGGCATCGCCCTGACCATGCTGCCGTTGCTGCTGGTGACCGGTGAACCGGTGGTCGCCTACAACTTGGCATTCATCTTCAGCTTTGCCTTGAGCGGCTGGGGCACATATCTGTTGGTGCGGCACTACACACGGCACGGCGCAGCCGCCTTTCTGGCCGGCCTGGCCTTCGCCTACGCCCCCTATCGCTTTACTGCCTTCAGCCACCTGCAACTGCTGACGTTCCAGTGGCTGCCGTTTGCCCTGCTGTGTTTAGAGAAAACCCTCAAGCCGTCAGCTATCAGCCATCACCATCGGCCGTCGGCCGCCGGGCCGGCCACCCTGTCCGACGCAGGAAATGTTCGGGCCGTCGCACCCCGACAAGCTCTTACGAGAGACTTGTTCGCTTCGCACACCCTCGGCCCGACAGTCGCCTTTGCGGTGCTGCTGTGGCTGGAGGTCGTCAGCAGTTGGCATCTGGCCGTCTTCAGCGGATACATCCTGCTCATCTATCTGGTGGGCTGGTGGTGTCGGGCTGAGCGTGGAAGTCGTTGGGCCCACCTGCTCCGCGTGGTTGCTGCGCTGCTCGTCGTCGCCGTGCTATGCTGGCCTCTGGTTCCGCCGTATCTCGATGTGGCCGATCAGCTCCAGGCAGCGCGGCGACTGGAGGTCGTCGCCGGCTTTGCTCCACGCCCCACCGATTATCTGGCTGCGCCCAACTGGAACCGCACCTTTGGCCCGCTGACCGCTCCGCTGGCCGACCGTCCGCTTTTCACCGAGGAGAACTTTTTGTTTATCGGCCTGATCGCACCTTTGCTGGCCCTGCTCGGACTGTGGAACGCCTGGCGTCGGTGGAGGCGCAACCCGCCATCGCGTTCGTGCGGGTCGAACCGCGCCGAACAAGCGAGAGGCGGACACTCTCCGGCCATCCCTCTGACCTGGTCGGCCATTGCACTGGGCGCCTGGCTGCTCTCTTGGGGGCCGTATCTGCGCCTCGGCGAGCATCTCGTGCTTCTGCCTTACGGCTGGCTGGCTCATCTCTCGCCGCTCTTCGGCCTGATCCGCGTGCCGCCGCGCTGGATGATCGCCGCCACGCTGTCGCTCGCTATCCTGGTCGGCTACGGGGCGCGCGCTGCTCTAAGCGTGTGCGCGCCCGAATGCCAGCGTACTTCTGAGTCCATGGCAGGTGACTCGCACAGGCGCAGTCCCATCAGGCGGGCGGCCGCCACGGTGCTGTTTGTCTGCCTGGCCGTTCTGCTTGTCCTTGAAAGCTGGAGCGTGCCCTTGCCGCTGGCCGAAGTCGGCGCAATCGCTGAGTTGCCGGCGGTCTACCATTGGTTGGCCGCTCAGCCCGGCGATTTTGGGGTCATCGAATGGCCCATCTACGTCACGCCACGGCCCGAATACCCGGAAACCAAACGGCTGTACGGCAGTACCCTGCACTGGAAAGGGCTGGTCAACGGCTACAGTGGCTTCACCCCGGCGCGCCAGCAGAACCTGGACGCCGAACTGGCCGGCTTTCCGGACGACCGCGCCCTGGCCGCCCTGCACGAACTGGGCCGCCAGGGTGTGCGCTACCTGATCGTGCATACGCTGGAACAGGGCTTCGACCGCGCCCGCTGGGAAGAAACCGACCGCTGGGCCTTGGAACGCTCGCCCAGGGTACGCCTGGTGTACCAGGCGGAGGGGAATTTTGTGTATGAGATTGTGCCCCAGCAGCCATCACGTTAGCCTCCGATGGCAAGTTGCGTTATACTACCCGATGAAGTTGACTGCTGGTGGCTGAGTGCTCATGTCTACCGAAAAATGCAATTCTTTGACCTATACGTTTCTGCTGATACTCATCCTCCTGCTGGGCTGGGGGCTGCGCCTTCACGCCCTCGACCGGCAGAGCTTCTGGAGCGATGAGGGTCTGTCGGTCCACTACGCCGGCTCGCCCGTAGGCGAGCTGCTTCAGCGGTTGACGGTTGGTTTCCACAATCCGTTGTATTTCTTGGGGCTGCACTTCTGGATGGACCTGGCCGGACGGAGCGATTGGGGCATTCGCTTCTACTCGGCCTTCTTCTCGATGCTTGCCGTACCTCTGCTCTATATGCTGGGGCGACAGCTCTACGGGCGGTCGGTGGGGCTGATTGCCACGCTGATTCTGGCCGCCAACCCTTTCGCCATCTACTACGCCCAAGAGGCGCGCATGTATGCGCAGGTGCTGGCTCTCAGCCTCGGTGTGGCCGTCACATTTCTACTGGCCGTAAACTACAACTGGTTCATCCATTGGCTGGCTTTCGTGGTGCTGACAACTGCCTGTCTGTACACGCATTATTTCGCTGCGCTTGCCCCTATCGCCATGGCAGTTTACTACGTCATAAGCTGGTTGAACGGCCGCTACAGGGCTACAGCGGGCCGCTGGCTGCTTGCACACCTGGCCGTGGCCATCCTCTACGCGCCCTGGCTGACCAACGCTTTCGGTGTGGTCTCCGCTCCGAGCTGGCAGGAGCCAACGCCTGCCTGGCGGCTGCCCTGGAACGTGCTGGTCAGTTTCAGCCTGGGCGAGGTCTTTCCGTTTGCTGCCGGGACATGGCTGGCCGTCGCCTTCGCGGTGCTATTCTGGCTGGGGTGTTACGGCATGTATCGGCGGGCAGTTGCCAGCCGTCAGCATGGAAAGTTCGTCCGGCAACATGACCCAGATACAGGAGATATGGCCGAGGGCTCAGCGGGCCTGGTGCCCATCTACCTGGCCGTCCCCCTGTTGGCGATGATGGTACTGGCCTGGTCTGGCCGGGGTGTCCTGGACAAGTACGTCATGGTCGCGCTGCCGCCCTTCTGTCTGACCCTGGCCCTGGGCGTGCAGACGCTGTCTGACCTCACGTCGGCAGCCCTGAGTCACAAACCGGCCGGCCAATATGCTGGCGTTGTGTTGGCCGTGGCCGCGCTGGCTCTCATCCTGGCGACTGACGCCGTTGCTTTGAAGGCATATTATACCGATGTCCGGTATTTCAAACACGATTACCGCAGCGTGGCGGCACACATCACGGCGCATGAACGGTCCGGCGATGTCATCCTGGCCGACGGCATCAATCCGAACATCATTTTTGAGCGATACTACACCGGCCGGCTGCCCATTCACCGCGTAGATTTGGGCGAGGCAGACCAGGAAGAAGCGCTGCTGGCCGAATTGGCGTCAGCCCACGACCGCGCCTGGCTGGTGCTCAACTTCCATGAGCCGGGACGCATCGAGCTTTGGCTGGAAAACCACGGCTACCAACTGTATCACGACGAGTTCTCCAACGTAGACCTGTACCTCTACGCTCTTCCCAAAGATATGGCGGAGGGTGGCTGGGTCAATGAGCCGCCCCAGGAGGCCAGCGGGCCAGTGCGCTTGGCCGCGTACCGGCTACAACGCCTGGCGGGCGCGGCTGAGACCGTCTATCTGGACCTGGTATGGCGCGTCGCGCAGCCGCCGGGCGTCCCATATAAGGTTTCGGTGCGCCTGACCGACCCCACCGGTCTGGCGGTGTGGGTACGCGACCGTTTCCCAGTTGACGGCATCATCCCATCGGCGACCTGGCCGCCAGGGCGTGACCTCCACGACCGGCTGGGCATCCCCATTCCGCCGGGCACGCTGCCAGGCAAGTACATCATCTCAGCCGTGCTCTACGAGGCCACGACCGGCCGTGAGGTAGTCAAGGCGGCGTTGGGGCCGCTGGAACTCGAGCCGCAGCGTCTGGCGAGCGGTCCTCTGGAAGCTGCCGGGCAGTGCCCGGCCAACTCGCGGGGCAGCAGCCGAATCGCGCCAGGGGGCGAACCATTCGGGGCCGCGCTCACGCTGTGCGGCTACGATGCCCCGACTGGGCCGGCCAAGGCAGGCGAACGGCTGACCATGTTTCTGCTGTGGCGCGTCAGGCAAGCGCCAGGCGAGGTAGTCGCAGTGTTCCGGCTGATAGATCGCGGTACGGTTCTCTCGGAGCAACGCATCGCCCACGCCGCCTACCCCTCGTCCGGCTGGCAGCCGGGCGAGTGGGTGCGCTACCCATACGCGCCGAGACTGGAGCCGGCCTTGGACGCCGGCAGGTACGACCTCACCGTGAACCTGGAGCGCGCCGACAGCGGACAACCCCTGCGCGGACAACCGTTTACTCTCATGCAGGTGGACATCCGCGCCCGGCCGCGCGAGTACCGAAGGCCTGGACGCATTGCCCATCCCTTGCAAGCTCAGCTTGGCGACGGCGTCCGTCTGTTGGGCTATGACCTGATTCCTGACGAAGCGACGCCTGGCGGCACAATCACGCTGACTCTGTATTGGGAAGCTCTGGGGACGATGGAGGCCAATTATCCCGTGTTTACCCACCTGCTCACGCCTGATGGCCGTCTGGCCGCCGGCCACGACAGCCCGCCACTGAACGGCGACGCGCCCACCACGAGCTGGCTGGCAGGCGAGTTCCTGACCGACCGCTATCAGTTGCCCGTCCCCCCCGACGCTGCCCCCGGCGAGTACCCGGTCGAAGTCGGCATGTACGACCCGACCACCGGCCAGCGACTGCCCGTCACGGTGGATGGCGTGCCTCAGCCCGACGGACGGGTGCTGCTCTCGCCCACCCGCATCCGCTGAAGCGAGGTTTATCCGCGCTGCTTTTCAATGCACCAGGCACCGTCAGGTGGGGGACGTCGCCGTCACGCGAAAAGGGTACGCCACCCGGTGTTTGCCCCTGCGGTAAACATGAGTATAATCCCGTTAATACCCGGCGACCTCCTCCACGTGTTGTAGAAGGCCAGAGGAGGAGCCTACGGGCCTGATGCTACTTTGTCTCTGAAGCGGCGAGGTATCTGCGTGACACAACCTGTACGTCGGAGTTGGATTCGAGACGTCCTGGCCGTCCTCTTGCTGGCCGGGTTGTGTCTGCTGTTCTTCTGGGCCATCATCACGCCGAACCTGGCCGACCGGGGCTCATTTCCGCCGGGCGATTTCGGCGATCAGTTCCACGCCTTCGCCGTCTTCGAGTCGCACGAGCTGGCCGCCGGTCGTGTCCCTTTGTGGTGCCCCTACTTCTATGGCGGACATCCCTTCCAGGCCGACATCCAGGCGGCTGTGTTCTATCCACTGAGCCTGGTGACCATCGCCCTGAACTGGCTCATCTCGGGACCGGCGGTCACCTTCCTGGCCCTGGAATGGGAAGCCATCGCCCATTTCTGGCTGGCGAGCGTGTTCACCTATTTCTTCGCCCGGCGATTGATGCGCCATCGCGGCGCTGCGTTGGTTTCGGCCATTACGTTTGCCTATGGCGGCTACCTGACTTCCTATCCCAGCCAGCAGCTTGCCATATTGGAGGTGGGCATCTGGCTGCCGCTCATCCTGTGGTGTATGGACATCGGATTGGAGCGGCTGGGCGGTTACCCTTCAGCTCCGCTCATAGGGAGGGGGAACAGTGGCTCAGGTCTTCCCCTCGCCGGTTTATTCTGGGGTGTGTCGCTGCTGGCCGGCCATCCTCAGACCTCCATGTACGTGTTTTACACGGCGCTGCTCTACTTCATCTTTGCCGCCTGGCGCTATCGCGTCCGCTGGCAACGCGCGCTTCTGGCGTTTGTCTTCATGCAGGCCATCGGTTTCGGCCTGGCGGCGGTCCATCTGATACCTGGCATTGAATACATGCGCCTGTCGGTGCGCGCCCAAATCAGCTACGACGAGGTAGCCGGTGGATTTGCCCGCCAGGACATCACACAACTGTTGCTGCCCGGCTCAGCCGGCGTAATGTCGCCGCTCTATGTTGGCATCTTGCCGCTGCTCCTGGCGGTGCTCACGGCCGTCCTGTGGTTCTTTGAGCCGGTCAGGCACCGCGCTCAAACCATTTTCTGGTGGGGTGTGGCGGCCGTCGCCCTGCTGCTGAGCTTCGGTGGCAACACGTTCTTCTACAGCCTGTTCTACCTGGCCGTGCCTGGCTTCGGGCTGTTCCGTTCGCAGGAGCGAGTCGCGTTCATCTTCAGCTTTGCCCTGGCCCTGCTGGCCGGCTTCGGCACACTTTGCCTGCTTCACGCGCTGAACAAACCTCGTAAACGACTGTTCAATCGGTTTGCCGCTGCCGTAGGCTACCTGACCGTCGGCTCGTTGCTGCTGGTCGCGCTCTCTTACTACGGTTGGCTGACCGAAGGCTGGGCCGCCGACAGCATCTTCGGTGCGGGCCTGACCCGCAGCGTGCTGCTGAGCCTGCTCCTTGCGCTGAGTGGCTTCCTGTTCTGGCTGCGCAAGCAGCGGCGCATCCGCACCATCCTATGGCTGAGCTTCGTCGTCGCCCTGATCGTTTTTGACCTGTTCACCGCCAATTGGAAGAACAATCTGGTTGACCGACAGCCAGAAGATTACTGGCCGTCTTCTCCGTTGGTCCTGGTGCCGATGCAGGACCCCGACAAACCATTCCGCCTGCACAACGAGTGGCGGCTGCCAGGCAACTACGGCTGCGTGTATGGACTGGAGGACATCTGGGGGGCCAGCCCGTTGCGGATCAGGTGGTACGACGAGTTTTTGCGGAAAGTGCCTCTTGAGCGTGCCTGGCAGATGCTCAACGTCAAATACGTCATCACCTGGCGGAAAACACTGGCGCCGCCCTCAGAGCGGCTGTATGAAGAGTCTCAGAACAGCCTGCGCCACACGGAGCACAGGGGGCCATCGCAAGCTGCTCCTCCAACTGAAATGGCCTACCTGCACCGTTTGGACCGCGTTGGGCCGCGCGCCTGGATGGTCTACAAAGCCCGGGCGCTCGGCGACGCCGAATCGCTCGCCCTGCTGGCCAACACTTCGTTCGACCCTTTCGCCGAGGCAGTGCTGAGCGAGGCTCTGCCCTTCCCGCTGGAACAAGAGGCCAGCGTAGGGCAACCGCCGGGCATCGTTTGGAGATCAAGCTCGCCGACTGGCCTGTCGCTGGATGTATACACTCCCCAAGATGGCTTGTTGGTGCTCAGCGAGGTGTATTATCCGGGCTGGCAAGCGACGGTAGACGGCGCACCAGCCCACATCTATCGCGCCCAGTATGCGTTGCGCGCCATTCCGCTGCGCGCTGGCGAGCATCACGTCGAACTGGCTTTTCGGCCGGCGACGTTCACGGCAGGCGCCGCAGTTTCGGCGGCGGCTTTGCTGGCGGTCCTCATCCTGGTGGCCTGGAGCGTTCCCCCGGAAAAGCGATTGTTGGGCGGCTGCCCATAGCCGCCCCATAGGCGTCAAGTTAAGGGTAGAAATCATCCAAACCTGCCTCACATCACAGGTATTTGTCATTTGAACGAACGACACGTTATTGTCACGGAGGCAAAATGATTGCCATGAATAGAGACTGGCATTGAACGTGTCGACGGAAGTGTTGGCGCGCTATGGGCATTGCTTAGCGCGTGTGCAGCCGATACGCCAGACCATTGTCCATCGGGTCGGATGCGTGATGCTGGCTGCTGCGCCCATCATCAGCCTGGCGATGCTCGTGCCAATCGCAGCCGCCGGCGCCTGGCGCTGTATGGTGAGTATCGGTTACGCCAGCGCGGCCATCATCGGTGTCTAGCCGCTGATTTCAATACTCCGCGCAGGGTGATGAAAGACTCAGGAGGTTTGTCATGACAACAATCGTAATGGTCATTCTACCGCTGCTTTGCCCTGGGCTCCTCCAGCGAGGCAGCCGACGATACCTTCTCCATCAGGCGGACCAGCGATTCGCCGTGGATGGTTTCCTCACGCAGCAACAGGTTTGCCAGATGGTCGAGCAGTGGACGATTGGTCTTGAGGATGTGCCGGGCGACGGCATGTCGGTCTTCCAGCAACACGCGCACGGCGCGGTCAATCTGGCTTGCGCTCGATTCGCTGCACTGGTACGAGTCCGTGAATTCAAGCCCGTATGCGCCAGGGACCTCTGCCAGTGGGAAGGAAATGGGGCCCAGCTCGGACATGCCCCATCGCGCGGCCATGCGCCGCGCCAGGCGGGTGGCCTGTTCGAGGTCACTTTCCGATGCGGTGGATACGTCGCCCAGGGCGATTTCTTCCGCACAACGGCCGCCCAGCATGACCGTCAGCCGCGCCAGCAGCGTGGCTTTGGTCGCCAGGCGGTGCGGCGCCGCCAGTATGTACTCGTTCAGCGAGGACCAGTCGTTGCCCGGCAGAACCGACAGGCGGTCCAGCGGCGGGAATTCGCCCAGCAGACGGCTGAGCAGCGCGTGGCCGGCCTCATGGACGGCGACGATGCGCTGTTCCTGCGCGCCGAGCAATTGGCCCGACGTTTCCCTGCCCAGCACAATCTGGTTCAATGCCTCCAGCAGGTCTTTCTGGCCGACCGTTGTGCGTCCCTCTTGCCGGGCAAGCCAGATAGCGCGTCGCCCCAGTGCGGCCAAATCGGCCCCGCTGAGGCCTACCGTGCGCCGGGCGATTGCCTGCATGTCAACGTCCTCGGCCAGGTTGATTTCTCGCATGCGCCGACGGAGGACCTCCAATCGTTCGGCCCAGGTTGGCAGCGACAGGCTGATCTGCCGCCCGAAGCGATGTGGGCGCAGCAACGCCGGGTTGACATGGCGCAGGCTGGTCGCGCCGGCCAGCACGAACACCGGCGGCTGTGCCGTCAGGTTGTCCATTTCAGCGGCCAGCTCCCGCAGCAGCCATTGCCTGTCGGCGTATGGTTCTATCAGATCCTCGCCTCGCGGTCGCGTTGCCCTGAGGATGTCAATGCCGTCAATATACAACACGGTCGGCGCGTGCTGTCGGGCGACCTCAAACAGCCGATGCAGCATGTCGCCTCCCTCGTGGTGTAGCTCCAGCCATTCTGGGATCTTGATGGCCAGGAAATGGGCGCCGGCCTCGCCCGCCACGGCCCGCGCCAGCAGCGTTTTCCCCACGCCGGGCCAACCGATGAGCAACACACCGCTGGGATGGCGGCCCGACCGGTCGAGCCCTGCGACCTCAGCGCGCAGCAAGGCGACCAGAGCCGTCAGCTCGCGTTTGGCGTCCTCATGGCCGACGACATCGGCCAGGCTCTCCCGTGGGCGAAGGACCTCATACCCGCCTGGCAGGCTCAGCGACATCGTCCCTTCGAGCCGGGATGCCGGACTGGCCTGCGCTGCTTGCTGAAGGGCGGCTTGCGCGGCGCGTCGTCGCCGATAGACCACCCACAGGATGCCCAGCAGGATGAGCAAGGGCAGCCCCCACATGAGCGCGAACAGGTACCACGGCACATGAGATTCAGCGATGGAGACCGTGACCTTCTGTTCCTCTAAAAGCGCGAACAGGCTGGCGTTAATGTTCGCCGGAGGGGCAATGGTGGTGAACCGCTGATAACTGGCCGACGGCGCATCGGGCGGCCAGGCGATGGGCTGACGGAAGCTGCCGTGCACTCGTTCGCCGTCCAACACGATCTCGCGCACATTGTGCGCACGAAGCTGTTCGATGAAAGTCGAATAGGGGACTTCGGCGATGTGCGGCCGTGTGCTCAGGAACAGAACTACACCCAGCAGGACGACGGCAAGCGGCGCGATGAACGGCACCCACCGGCGGGCTTTTGACCGCAGGGCCTCGACAGTGCGCACCATCGGCCCTGAGACTTGGTGACGCAGGATATGGCCTGCGCGCGATATGGACTTTCGGATAGCCTTCACGGGATTATGCCCCCTGTTGCGCCACAAGTGCGGCGTAAGTCGCATCTAAAGAAATGCTGTCACACTATACCATGTCGGCTCGACTTCTGTCAAAACGACCGAATCCTGGGTACTGTACCGACGTGGTTACCGAATCGGGCTGGCCGTCATTCTGAGCTCCCCCCACGGCGCGTGGTCGCGCCGCTCATGAGGGAAGAAGCACCGCCCGCTCCCGTCATGCTGAGCGAAGCGAAGCATCTGCCGAAATCGAAGCATCTCGCACTGGCGGGCGTTGAGATTCTTCGGCGCCTATCGCGCCTCAGAATGACGGGACAGAACGGTCTCCTACTTTTGTCTTTGCTCCGGGCTGCATTATGTGTTATCCTCATTCTGACTTCATCAAGGAGAGGCGTGCACATGAACTCAGAAGCATGGCAACACGACCCGGCGGGCTATCTGTCGCAGCATATTGTCGCTTTTGTGCGCGAGAGCCCGCTCAATCGCCTGTGGCGGATTGATGACACGCCCATCTGGGGTGACCCGCTGGTGGGCTTTGCCGATGGGGATGACCCCCTGTTTGAGCAATACAAAGCCATCATTGGGCCATACCACTTCACCCCCCGTGAGCTGATCCGACACGCGGCCGAGGCCTTTCCCGAAGCGCCTTACAGCTCACTTGACCGGCTGTCCGTCATTTCGTGGGTCCTGCCGGCGGCGGAGCAGACGCGGGCGAGCAATCGGCGGGAGCAGCGCGCGCCGTCGCGCCGCTGGACGCACACCCGACAACATGGCGAGGACTTTAACGATGCGCTGCGCTACCACGTCGTTGATCTGTTGTTGGCGGCTGGTTACCTGGCGATTACATTGCCATCGGCTTCGCCGCTGTTCAAGCGTTATGACGACGGTGTGCCGAACGCGCCGACTTCCAATTGGTCGGAACGGCATGTCGCCTATGTGGCCGGCCTCGGGACGTTCGGCCTGAGCGATGGGCTCATCACGCCGGTTGGCATCGCCATACGCTGCGGCAGCGTGGTGACCAACCTGCCCCTGCCGGCCAGTCCGCGGCCCTACGAGAGCCATGTGGCGAATTGTTTGTACTTGTCCGAGGGAACCTGCGGCGAGTGCATCAGGCGCTGTCCGGCGGGGGCCATCTCCAGGGCAGGGCACGACAAGCGAAGGTGTCAGCAGTACACGGAGAAGGCGTTGAGCTACATCAAGATGTGGCATGGGGTCCACATCGCCGGCTGCGGCCTGTGCCAGACCGGCGTCCCGTGTGAGGCGGCAATTCCAGCCAGGTGTGGGAGCTGACCATGGGCCACGAGTATCTCGCTCTTGTGTTTCTGGGTCGCAATCGCTGGTGGCGTTACGCCCTGAGCCTGATTCTCATCCTCGTGCTGTGGTTCGTGGGCGGCTCGCTGCTGTATCTGGCACCGGTCCTGTTTGGCGCCTTGTTCGTACTCGCCGCCGGGGGCAGCGGTTCGGACGCCGATTGGAGTGCGTTGAGCATCGAGGAATTGCAGTCGCTGATCCCACAGCCGCTGGTCTTTCTGGCGATGTTCCTGACCTTTCTGCCGCTTTTGGCGGGCGTGATGCTGGCCGTGCGCCTGATCCACGGCCGGCCACTGTGGTCGCTAATTACGCCTCGCAGACGGGTCAACTGGCGACGGGTGTGGCAGGGCTTTTGGGTGTTCGGCCTGCTCGTGGCCGCGCTCACCGCGCTGGAGGCAGTGCTATACCCGGGCCGTTATGCCGTGACGTTCGATGCGGCTCGCTTCTGGCCGTTCCTGATCCTGGGCGTGATTCTGATTCCGATGCAGACCACTGCGGAGGAACTGTTGTTTCGTGGCTATCTCACACAGGGGCTTGGCCTGCTCATCAAGAGGCCGCTGCTGCTGGCCGCAGTCTCAGGGCTGCTGTTCACCCTGCCGCACCTGTCGAACCCGGAGCTGTCGGCGGGTTTCTGGTGGGTCGCCCCGCAGTACTTCATCGTGGGCTTTGGCCTGGTCATGATGACTCTGGCGGACAAGAGCCTGGAGCTGGCGCTGGGGGTGCACGCCGCCAACAATCTGTTCGTCGGCCTGATCGCCACCTTCCCCGATTCGGCGATACAGTCAGAGACGATTTTTGCCAGCTCGGTGCTGGACCCGGCCTGGTCCTTCTTTTCGGTCATTGTGGCGTATGGTGGGTTTTACCTGATTATGTTTGGCCTGCGGCCGGGCATCTTTCGGAACGGGCGGGGTTGAGTGTCGGCGGCCAGGCCGCCGCGGGGGGTATATTTGAAGTCCTATGGACGTAGACACGTCGGGTAGCTATTCATCGTCACTAAAAAGGGCGGGTTTGGAAACCTGTTCCTACCCTGGTCTCGCTAAAATCTGGCAGAGGGCAGGAGAAGGGGCTGGCTTGCCTAGAATCTAACCAACTGGGCATCTGAAAACTGTATGGTTGGTGAGGAGGGGAGGAATGACAAAGTGGCTTCTTACCGTCGCCGTAATCCTCGTCGTGGTTGGTTTGGGTGCGACAAGTGAACTTTGGTTGTGGCGCCTGTTATCCTTCGTGGATGTGCAAGGTCCACGAATCCAGAGCCTGGCCGACGCAGTCCAACTGATTCTTTGGGCCGTGGCGGCGCTTTGGGCATTCGCGAGGATTGTATTGGGGAGACCCCCGACACATACCCGGATGGGTGGTAAGGAAGTTGTCGCCCGGTCATCCTATTTGAAATACATCACGGACCGCTACCGTTACCTGGAGCTGCGGGGCATGGGCGTGACCGACCAGGTGGCGCTACAACTACCCCTGGTAGAGCTGTATGTGCCGCTGAGGGCGCGGGTCGAGTTGCCGAAAGGCGAGACGCCAGAGCGCCCCCAGGTGGCCGGACGGCCCATGAGCGAAGAAGAGGCGGAGGCAGCCGGCTGGCGTCTCAGCGAACCACAGCCCATTTTGGAGCTGGTTCAGCGGCACGATGGCCTGATTGTGCTGGGCGATCC
>DAOTYC010000021.1:0-1985 GCA_034435095.1 Anaerolineae bacterium
AGTTTATCCCATCCTGCTACGCCCCGCCAATTGGCTTCAGATAGTGAAACGGCTCGTCCGCGTGCCGGCCGATGCCTATCACTTTCACGACGCTGAACTGCTGCCCATGGCGCTGACGCTGACCTGGCTCACCGGCAAGCCAGTGGTCTACGATTGCTTTGAGCATTACCCCCTGGCGATTTTGACCGACGAGCGAATCCCGCGCCAGGCGCGTCCCGCTTTCTCCAAAGTCTTCGGTTTTCTCGAACGCAAAATCGTGGAACAATTGGCTGCCGTAATCGTCCTTGCCGTATATGCCGAAGACGACCATCGCTTCGACCATGCACGCAGACTGGTCGTAGTGCGCAATCTTCCACCACGCGCCATGTTTGAGGAGTTGCCAGAAACGCCTCGCAAACGTCAGCTCATCCACCTCGGCGACATCTCCGAGAGCCGGCGTGGCGTCTCCGTACTGATCGAAATGCTGGCGCTGATGCACAACCGCGATGTCTCCCTCGTATTTGTTGGCAAAGCGGATTCTCCACAAACCCGTCGCCGTCTGGATGAACTCGTCGCTCATTATCACCTGACCGACCGGGTGCGGTTCGTGTCCCAGGTGCCATACGAGACGGTCAAATCCTACCTAGTCGAATCGGCTGTAGGGCTGATCCCACTAAGAGCGATACAGCGGTGGCAGTTCGACGTGCCCCAGAAGGCATTTGAATACATGGCCTGTCGGCTGCCTTTCGTCGTGAGCGAGACCCATGCGACACGCAAGTTCGCCGCAGAAACGGGCGTAGGATTGGTTGTCGAGCCTCAATCCGCCCAGGCTTTTGCCGATGCTGTGGATTTCCTGCTGGACAATCCGGTGGAGGCGAACCGCATGGCCGACCGCGCCCGGCGCGCCTTTCTGGAGGAGTACAATTGGGAAAAGGAAAGCCAGAAACTGCTGGAGCTGTATGATGCGCTGCAGCTCAGCATTGGCAAGTGACCATGAAAAAAGCAGATGTCCGACGCCACGCCGAAAGAGTTATCGGGCATGGGAGACATTCTCTTCACTAATCCGGGCCATTCCGCTCTTTTCGCCCTATTCCGTGTCTTTCGCGCTCCCAATCTCCCTGCAATTCTACCGCTTGCTCCTTTGACGTTCCGGGCAGTGAGCCGGAGTATACCATCAGGGACACGTCGTCAACGAAAAAGTTCGTGAACCAAGAAGAATTGGTGGTTCCCTGGAACAACAGCCGCCGCTGCTGGCCGGCATGTGAAGTAAAATCGTTCCAGTCCTGGGTAATCAGACGCCAGTTTGTGTCTTTCCAGGTGTTGTCGGCTTGAAAGAAGGACTGTAACGGCGAGCCTGAGGCAGTTTGCAATTCGCCATAGAAGAAATCATAGGGCCAATCAACATCCTGCGATTCGACGTACAGGTAGAACTGCAGGCGCGCCGACCGCGCCCAAGAAGGCACGGCAAACGTCTGGTAGACCCGGTGATCGGCGTTATTATCGCCGCCCAGCCACGCGCTCCAGGAACCCGTATGAGCAATCTCGTCTTTGACAATGCACTGATAGCCATTAGAGCTGTGTTGTCCCCAGACTGTTGCGCCACTCTCAAAACCACCGTTCTGAACCAGCTCGGCGGAAGGGGGGACACGGGTAGGCGTAGGAGTAGAGAAACCGGAATCCCCCACGTTTCTCCTTACATCGGGCAGGTAGGTCCGGGCTGCGTAGGTAATGTAGTTGGCCGAGTAGCCGACGTTCGCCACGCCGTACTGGATGCGCATGTAACCGCCCTCGCCCCAGCCCGGCCCCCACGAGTTGCGCAGGTGCCAGATGCCCAGGCTGTCATCCCAGCCCACCAGGATAATGGCATGGTTGATGTTGCCGTAATATCCTGAACAACTGTCCCCCTGAGCGAAGATTCCGCCAGTGTAGTTGCTGAACCGCGTCTCAGCGCACACGGCCGCGGCCACCGGGCCGTAGTTGTAGATGGCTTCTTTGATGGCCGTTGT
>DAOTYC010000022.1:0-28634 GCA_034435095.1 Anaerolineae bacterium
CTACGTTCCTCAATGGGAATCGAGTCCCCATTGGGACAATCGGGATCAATCGTTGAGGTAGGAGCGGCGACATAGAACGGAATGCCCAGCTCATGGGCGACGACAGCCTTCTCATAGGTGCCAATTTTGTTGGCGACATCGCCGTTAGCCGCGATTCGGTCGCTGCCCACGATCACCAGGTCAATTTCGCCCCGCTGCATCAAGAAGCCTGAAGCGTTGTCGGCAACGATGGCGTGGTCAATGCCTTCGTTCAGCAGCTCCCAGGCCGTCAATTGAGCTCCCTGTCCTCTGGGTCGGGTCTCGTCGGCGTACACGAACACCTTTCTCCCCTGTCGCTTAGACACGTAGACAGGCGATAGGGCCGAGCCCCAATCTACGAACGCGAGCCAGCCGGCGTTGCAGTGGGTCAAAATGCGCGCACCAGATTGCAGCAACGAGGCGCCATGTCGGCCAATGGCCTCGCAACTGGCCGCATCCTCGTCGGCTACCGCCTGCGCTTCCGCAACCGCTGCCTGCCGGGCCGCCTCGACGTCGGCCGCTGCCTCAATGGCTTTCATCACCCGGTTGATGGCGTAGAACAGGTTCTGGGCGGTCGGGCGGGTGTTGGCCAGTGTCTGCGCGCCTTGCCTTACGTACTCCATGAAGCTTGAACCGGCGGGCGCTTCCAGGGCGACCTGCGCCATGCCGTAGCCGCCCGTCGCGCCAATGGCCCCGGCGCCTCGCACCACCATGTCCCGAATGGCGTTGGCTGTGGCGCGGTGGTCGGGCAATGACACGATCTCGAAGAAATGGGGCAACAAGGGCTGGTTGATCAGCCGCACCTGTGAGCCTTCCATCCAGACTGTGCGATAGGGCCTGCCGTTGACGATCATGCAACCACCCCCTTTGTCTCTTCGAGCACGATGCCGGCCATGTCCTCCTCTGAGTGGATGGAGTCCCGTTCCAAAAGCCAGCGGACGCCGATACGAATGGCAGGACGTTCGGCAATGGCCCGCTTCTCCAAATCCTTGATGACGCTGATGTCCCAGACGTTCACAATCCCCATCATTCGACGCAGCATTTTGCAGCCGGCGTGTCCCACCACGTCGCGGAAAATGTCGCGCATGTAGCGCCGCCGGAACTCAGCGAACGCTTCATCGCCGCCCGGAAAATCCCAATATTTGGCCGGCATCAGCTCGCCCTTGTTGTTGTGAATCCACAGGTCTTCAAACTTGCGGGCGAATTCCTTCCACACTCCCCGCATCATGTCCAACACATAGGCCTGATATTCGGCCCGCTCAATCGGGTCAGGAGTGTGGATGAAATGCGACAGATAATTCAGCACCAGATTTTGCATCACCGCGCCGACATCATAGCCAAGCGGGCCAAAGAAGGCGAATTCCGGGTCAATGACCTTGGTATCTTCTTCGTTGAGCATGATACTGCCCGTGTGCAGGTCGGCGTGGATCAGGGACTGGGCATGGTTCATATAGCTTTCTTTCATCTCGGCAATGGCGACCTTCAGCCGTCCGTTGCGCCGGACATCCTGCACCTCTTTGTCCACAAACGGGTTCCACTTGTTCTCCGGCGACTCCATGAAAGGATTCGTGTATACAAAATCTTCCTGTAGCTTGCGCAGGTCTGAATTCACGTAAGTTTTCTGAATCTCCCTTTTCTCCATGGCCGTCAGGTACAGGTCAGAAGTGAAAAACAGCGTGTTAGCCATAAAGGTCGTGATGTGATCGACAAAGAGCGGCAATCGCCGACGGGCAACCAATGACTTGCGCATGATTTCATGGCGGCCCAGATATTCCATAACCACCAGATACATTTCGGGGTCATGGTCGTACACTTCTGGCGACCGGCCTGGCGCCAGGCGATTGTGCAACAAGAGCGCCCGGGTCTCATAGAGCATCCGTTCGATGTTGAGCGGCCAGGAATCGCCGGCAACGCGGAGGTAGGGCAGCGCCTGCTTGACCACCGCCGCCTGGCCCGACCCATCCTGGCTGGTGACAATGAAAATCTGATTGAGATTGCCATCGCCGACCTCAACCGCAGACAGGGGGGCATCCTTGTCGAAAATGCGCTCCATCGCCGGTCGTCCCTTGATGTATTCGACCACAGTCTGTTCGTTGAGTGGTTGATACGCCATATCGTAATCTGCCCTCCTCGCACAGAAACGCTTTTTTCAGCCGCTATTTTACCACGAATCTGGCAGATTGTCACTTCCCAGAGGGGCCTTCAGTTGCCAGATTGGGGATTTACGCTATAATCACACTGAACTGATGGGGAGGTTGGATTCCATTGTTTGGACGTTCGAAGAAACTACAAGAGAGCCTGTCCCGCACTCGCCAGTCCTTTTTCGGCCAAATCGCCAGCCTGTTGGGCACAAGCGACATCACCGAGGAAATGTGGGAGGAGCTGGAGGAGCTGCTGATCCTGGCCGACGTAGGCGCAAACACAACGATTGAAATCGTGGAACGAGTCCGAGAGCGGGTCGCTCGCGAACGGATTCTCAGCGCGGATAAGGCCAGGCAACTGTTGAAAGAGGAACTGGTTCGCGTGCTCAATGTACAGGGGCCGCCGGTCCCCGGCCGCGTGCCCCTGCGGGTCTTCTTGATCGTGGGCGTGAACGGTTCGGGCAAGACCACCTCGATAGCCAAATTGGCCTACCATTACAAAGAGATGTTGGACAAGAAGGTCATGCTGGTCGCCGCCGACACGTTCCGCGCCGCGGCCATCGATCAGCTCAAATTGTGGGGCGAGCGGCTGGGCGTCGAAGTCATCAGCCACCAGCCCGGCGCAGACCCCGGCGCAGTGGTGTTCGATGCCATTCAGGCGGCCCAGAAGCGCAATGTTGACGTGCTGATCGTAGACACTGCCGGACGCCTGCACACCAAGTACAATCTGATGCAGGAACTGAAGAAGGTACGCAACGTCATTGCCAAGACGCTGCCCGGTGCGCCCCATGAGACGCTTCTGGTCTTGGATGGCACGACCGGCCAGAATGCTTTGTCGCAGGCCAGGCACTTTAAGGAGGCTGTCGAAGTCACCGGTGTGATCGTTGCCAAGCTGGATGGCACGGCCAAAGGCGGCATTGTGTTTGCCATCGCCAAGGAACTAAACCTGCCCATCCATTACATTGGCATAGGCGAAAAACTGGAAGATTTCATCGAATTCTACGCCGAAGACTTTGTGGACAGCTTATTCGAATCACAATCGTAGCGGGTGCACGCCGACCTGCACTGGATACATCATTCGGACGGAGAGGAACATAGAAATAGTGTTGTTATGGAAGAGATAATCAGTCGCTTAAACGAATTGGACCAAGAAATCGAACAAACCATGGTGCGTCTTTGACATAGCTGGCGCACGCCAGAAGCTGGCCGAACTGGAAAAGGAAGCCAGCCAACCCGACCTGTGGGATGACCCGGAGAAGGCCCAAAGTGTGATGCAACAATTGGCTGCCCTCAAAGAAAAGGTGGAACGCTGGGATAGCCTGTCGGGGCGGGTGAAAGATACCCTGACGCTTATCCAGATGGCCGCCGAGGAGGGCGACGAGGCGGCTCTGGAGGAGTTGGCCGCCGAAGCGAAGCAGATTGAAGCCGACTGGCGGAAACGCGAGTTCGAGCTGATGTTGTCCGGCAAGCACGACCGGGGCAATGCCATTCTATCCATCCACGCTGGCGCGGGCGGCACAGAGGCGCAGGACTGGGCGCAGATGCTGCTGCGCATGTACACCCGCTGGGCCGAAGACCACGGCTACGAGACCGAACTGCTCGACATGCTGGAAGGCGAGGAAGCGGGCATCAAGACGGCCACGATGAGCATCAAAGGCCCGTATGCATACGGTTATCTTCGCTCGGAACGGGGCGTCCATCGCCTGGTGCGGCTGTCCCCGTTTGATGCCGCCAACCGCCGCCATACGTCCTTTGCTCTGGTCGAAGTCTTGCCCGACATCGAACAGGACATAGACATCCAGATTCGGCCGGAGGACCTCAGAATAGATGTCTTCCGCTCATCAGGGGCGGGCGGGCAAAACGTGCAGAAGAACTCGACTGCCGTGCGCATCACCCACCTGCCCACGGGCCTCGTGGTATCTTGCCAGAATGAGCGGTCTCAATTGCAAAACCGTGAGATGGCCTTGCGTATCCTCCGTGCACGTCTGTATGAGATTGAACAACGCAAGCAGGAAGAGGAAATGGCCCGTCTGAAGGGCAAGCATGTCGAGGCCGGCTGGGGCAACCAAATCCGCTCTTACGTGCTGCACCCCTATCGCATGGTGAAGGACCTGCGCACCGATTACGAAACGGGCAACGCCGACGCCGTGCTGGATGGCGACCTGGACGGTTTCATGGAAGCGTATCTGCGCTATTCTGTAGGAGAACAGGTATTGAACTGAATCCTTTGTGTTTTTGTATGCTTGCGCGGCTGAAGGAGTAAGGATGAATGCTCAAACAACTGGATGAACTACAAGAGAGTGCGCTACAGGAACTGGAACGTGTGTCCACCCTGGAGTCGCTCGACCAGTGGCGGGTGACCTTCTTGGGCAAGAAGAGCGAACTGAGCCAGTTGCTGCGCAGCGTGGGACAGCTTCCACCGGCGGAACGTCCTACGGCTGGCAAACGGTGCAACGAGGTGAAAATCGTGCTGGAAGAAGCCTACACCGCCCGGGAATCGGCCATCAAGGCTGCGGTATTGGCGCAGAAGCTAACCGAGGAGGCCATTGATGTCACCCTGCCAGGGCGCCCAATGCGGCTCGGCCATCTGCACCTCAGCACCCAAACCCTGCGGCAAATGTATGCCATTTTCGCCGAGATGGGCTTCCAGGTGTTCGACGCCCGCGAGGTGGAGACCGACGAGTATAACTTCGAGCTGCTCAACATGCCGCCGGCGCACCCGGCCCGCGATATGTGGGACACGCTTTACTTCAATGAGTCGCTGTTGCTGAGGACACATACTTCGCCCGGGCAGATTCATGCAATGCGCAAGTATCACCCCGAGCCGATCCGCGTCATCCTGCCCGGCATGTGTTTCCGCTATGAGCAGGTGACCGCTCGCTCCGAGTCAATGTTCCATCAAGTGGAAGGTCTGGCGGTAGGGCGCAATATCACCATGGCCGACCTCAAGGGGACGATGTATAACCTGGCGCGCCAGATGTTCGGTGAGGACCGGCGCGTGCGCTTCCGCGCCAGTTACTTCCCCTTCACCGAGCCGAGCATGGAAGTGGACATGGACTGCATCATCTGCAAGGGGCAGGGTTGTCGCGTGTGCAAGCATACTGGTTGGCTGGAGATCGCCGGCTCAGGCATGGTTCACCCGGTGGTGCTGAGGAACGGTGGTTACGACCCGGACGAGTACAGCGGCTTCGCCTTCGGCTTGGGCGTCGAGCGGCCGGCCATGTTGAAATATCACATTGACGACATCCGCCATTTCTTTGGCAACGACTTGCGGTTCTTGCGTCAGTTCTGAGCTCCCCCATGAGCGGCGCGCCCACGCGCCGTGGGGGAGCTCAGAATGACGGAGCTGGTCGTTTTCTTGAAAATGGTACAATACCGCAGTGGCTTGGTAGTTTCTCAATAGCGTGTCCGGGCGTAAGCAGGGTTTGCGACCCGGTTGAAGGCGGCAGCGCGGCTGCCGCAGTCCATGTAAGGAGTGAAAGAAACGATGAGAGTGCCATTGAGCTGGCTGAAAGAGTATGTGGATATTGTCCTGCCGGTTGAAGCGTTGGCGGAAAAAATGACCCTGGCTGGACTGGAAGTTGAGAGTATTGACCGCTACGAGGTCCCGCCTGACCGTCCCCGCTGGGACCCGGAATTCATCGTCGTCGGCGAGGTGCTGGATGTACAGCCGCATCCCAACGCCGACCGATTGGTTCTGGCCACGGTCGATCATGGCGTCGGCGAGCCGATGCAGGTCGTGACCGGCGCGCCCAATCTGAAGGTGGGCGATTCGGGCATCAAGGTGCCCTTCGCCAGGCGGGGCGCGCAGCTCTACGATGGACATCAGGCCGGCTGGAAGCTGGCTACGCTCAAACCGTCCAAAATTCGCGGCGTGCGTTCCGAAGCGATGATTTGCTCAGAAAAGGAACTGGGGCTGCTCGATTACCACGAGCAAGTGATGGTCCTGCCCAATGACGCACCGGTGGGTATGCCGCTGGCCGAGTACATGGACATTGACGAGGTCGCTCCACCTGACGTGGTGCTCGATTTGTCGCTCACGCCCAACCTGGCGCGCTGTTACAGCATCATCGGCGTCGCGCGGGAGGTCGCTGCACTGACGGGTCAGAAGCTCAAGCTGGAGTCGCCGACAATGCACGCCGCCGGGCCATCCATCAGCGGCCAAATCGAGCTGGAGATCGCCGACCCCGACCTGTGCGGGCGGTACACCGCCGCGCTGATCCGCAACGTCCGCATCGGGCCTTCGCCCTACTGGATGCAGCGCCGCCTGACGCTGGCCGGCATGCGTCCGATTTCCAACATCGTGGACATCACCAACTATGTCATGCTGGAGTGGGGCCAACCGCTTCACGCCTTCGACTACGACCGCTTGCGTCCGAGGCCCGGTCAGGCCGGCCCGCCAGTGATTATCGTCCGGCGCGCCCACGCCGGCGAGACGATGACCACCCTCGATGGGCAGTTGCGCCGTCTGACGCCGGACATGTTGCTCATCACCGACGGCGGCGGGCCGGTAGCCATCGCCGGCGTGATGGGCGGCCTGGAGAGCGAGGTCACATCGCAGACCAGACACATCTTGCTGGAGTCAGCCAATTTCAACAACATCAACAACCGCCGCACTGCGCAGGCGTTGAAGCTGCTCAGTGAGGCTTCGACTCGCTTTGGCAAGGGGGTGCCGGCCGAGCTCACGGTGCCCGCCGCCACACGGGCCAGCGAGCTGATGCGGCTCTATGCGGCAGGCGAAATCGCCGCCGGACTGGCCGACCTCTACCCCACGCCCCAGCCTAAGCGGCTGGTTCAGATCACCCCGCGAGAGGTCAAGCGACAGGTCGGCATTGATCTGAGCGCGACGGATATTGTCGGTATGCTCGAAGCGCTGGACTTCACCTGCTCCATCAGCAAAGACACGATCACCGCCACCGTCCCGATGCACCGTCTGGATGTGGAAATCACCGCCGACCTGGTCGAAGAGATAGCCCGCATCTACGGCTATGACCGTATCCCGCTGACGCTGATGACCGATGAGCTGCCGCCGCAACGCCGCAACCGCATACTAGAGGGCGAGGACAAAGTCCGCGACATTTTGGTCGGCTGTGGCCTGGATGAGGTCATCACCTACCGGCTGACCAGCAAGAAAACCATCGAATCGCTCGATCCGCAACAGGCCGAAATGGACGAGTCGCAGTATCTCAAGCTGTCTAATCCATTGACCAGCGAACGGGAGTACATGCGTCGCACGTTATTGGGCAGTTTGCTGGAGACCATGCGCGACAACTTCCGCTTCCTGGACCGCGTCGCCATCTTCGAGGTGGGGCGCGTCTATTGGCCCAAGTCCTCGCCGCCTGCCGCTGAACTGCCCGACGAGCTGCGTCGCCTGGGCATCGGACTGGGCGGCCCGCGCGACGAACGGGTTCTCTTCGGGGAAAGGGCCGCCATGGATTTCTATGACCTGAAAGGCGCAGTTGAGACGCTCTTCGACCGGTTGGGCTTGCACGACGTGGCTTACGCGCCCGTGGCCGCCGCGCCGTCAAACCCGCAATGGCCGCAGTCTAAATCTTTTCACCCCGGCCGGTCAGCCTGGGCGATGGTGAACGGACAGACGGTCGGCATCATGGGCGAGATTCATCCCCTGATCCGCGAGCGGTTTGACCTGCCGCAAACGCCTGCGCTGATGGCCGAGCTGGATCTGGAAGCCATCCTGAGTGCGGCCAGCAAAGAGCGCGTGATGGCCCCCATCTCGCGCTTCCCGTCGGTCAGCCAGGACATCGCCCTGGTGGTGGACGAGGACACGCCGGCCGCCGACGTCCGCGCGGCCATCCTGAAGGCGGGCGGCGAACTGCTGGCGGACGCCGTGCTCTTCGACCTGTATCGGGGCGAACAGATCGGCGCGGGCAAGAAGAGCCTGGCCTACGCCCTGACTTACCGCGCCATGGACCGCACACTCACCGACGAAGAGGTGAATCAGGTTCAGGGCCAGATTGTCGAAGCAGTGAAAGCGCAATTTGGTGCAGAGCTGCGGGGGTAAAATAAGGAACGGTTGCAGCGCAAGACGAGACAGGTCACCACGGTTTGCGCGGCGTGGACAGGAATATCGGTCCATCGGGCCCCACGGCGACATTGTCTTCGATGCGAATGCCCCCAAAACCGTCAATGTAGACGCCGGGCTCTACGCTGCTGACCATCCCAGCCTGCAAGATGCCTTGCGCGCCGGGCGCCAGGAATGGGATGAACTCATGGTAGCGGAAGCCGACGCCATGGCCGGTGATGTGAACGAAATACTTGCCCAGGCCAGCCTTTTCCAGAACTTCACGCGCGGCCGTATCCGGGTCAGAGAAAGCGTTGCCGTGGCGCATCTTCTGAGCAGCGGCCTGTTGGGCCTCCAGGACGGCGTTGTAGGCTTCGCGCTGCCGGGCGTTCGGTTCGCCGACGACAGTCATGTACGTCAGGTCCGACCAGTAGCCATCCACCACAGTGGCCAGCTCCAGCATCACCAGGTCCCCCTCGCGGACCACGTAGCCGGTGGAGGGGATGAGCAGGGTGTTCTTGGTGCTGTCTTCAGCTCCGCCGCCGACTTCCGCCGAGGCCCTCACCAGCCGCGCGCCCTTGTAACCGGGGCCATCGGCGCGAATTTTGTACTCCACCAACGCGCCGATTTGAGCCTCGGTCATGCCGGGCCGGATTTTGGTCAAAAACTCGTTCACGCCCATTTCGGCGATTTCGTTGGTCACCTTCAGCTTCTGGAGCTCATACTCGCCTTTGACCGCCCGCGCTTGCTGGAGGATGCCAGCAGAATCAACGACCTGGGCTTCGGCAAAAAGCTCAGCCAGCAGGTTGTTCCACGGCGTGGCCGGGACGACCGGCTCGGCCGAACGATAGGTCGGGGCGACCACCTCGAAGCTCTGCTCAATGCCGACTTTAGCTTTCTTTAACTTCAGCTTCCCGATTACATCGGTCAGCAGGCGACGGTAATTGTCGTACAGGTCGGCCGATTCCAGCAGCCCCCAGCTAAACGTTTCGATCTCGGCCCAATCGGGGCTGGCGTAAGGCGCTTCAACGTCCAGGGCAAACAAAAGTGGTTTCCCTTCCTGCGGCAACACCACAAAGGAAAAACCGTGATGGGGCCAATAGTCGGTCAACAAGACCAAATTCTCCGGCAGACGGCAGACCAGTGCTTCGATGCCGTCCTGCTTCATCAATTCCTGAACTCGATTGACTCTCTGTGATTTTACGGGCATTATTTCCTCTCCTTATCACTTCTTGCTGTTTCGAGCCGGCGCCCGATACCCCAGCTTGGCGGAGATCATCCGAGCTGTCCTTACGGTTTTGTCAATGATTTCCTGGTTTTGTTCCAGCGGGTCGAGCCGACTGCTGGGACCGGATATGCTGATGGCAGCGACAGCCCGGCCGTTGATATCGAAGATCGGCGCAGCCACACAGCGTACCTCCAGTTCATGTTCGCCCAGGTCGAACGCATAGCCGCGTTGCCTGATTTTGTCCAACTCGGCCATCAGCTCATCGACACTTCGGATGGTGGCATCGGTAAAGCGATAGAGCCCTCTTCTCTCGAAGTATTCGCGGATGCTCTGTCTGTCGGGCTGGTACGCCAGCAGCACTTTGCCCAAACCGGTGCAGTACGCCGGAGCTCTGCGGCCAATTTGAGAAGACATGATGCCAATGGCGTGCAGGCCAGGCAACTTGTCCAGATAGACCACCTGATTCCGGTCGAGTACGGCCAGATGGACGGTTTCTTTGGTGTCATCACGCAAGGCTTCCAACTCCGGCAACGCCGTCAACCTCAAGTCATTGCTTTCAGTATATGCGCGGGCCAATTCCAGGCAGGCCAAACCCAGCTTGTACGCTCCGGACTGTTCATCTCGCTCAACGTAGTTGTGATAGTACAGGTTAGACAAGATGCGAAACGTGGTGCTGCTGCTCAACTTGACTTTCTCGCTCAAGTCGGTCAAGGAGTGGAGCTCGCCGTCGGACAAGACTGACAGGATCTGGATAGCCCGGTCCAACACGCGAATGTTATATCGTCCTTCCCGCTCACCCGCCTGTTTCATAGACTCCCCACTCCTAGCGAACAGAACCGTTGCGCGATTTCTCAACAGGAACCTTGCGCTGCCACATCGCGTATGGCTTCATGTCCTCTGCATGTCTACGCCCGCAGGGACTAGGCGATGACATCGCAGACCAGCACGGAGGAGCCTTCATACAGCGCTTTGATCTTGGGGCTCAGCGCCGCATGGGCCTCTGAAGCTCGCCAGGCGGCCGCCGTCTCCAGCGACTCAAAGCGGATGGTCATGATGTATTTGGTGGGTTCCTCTTGCTGGCGCAACAATTCGACCTTCACAAAACCGGGCATGGTGGACATTGCCGGCCGGTATTCCTCGACGAAAAGCCTTTCAAACTCTTTTTCCTTGCCCGGAATGACGTTAAAAGTGACATGACGTTCGATCATGAGCTCCTCCCTGACGGTTTCTCTTAGCTCGCGCGGCCCTTTTCCACTTCCTCACGGAAACGGCGGGCGCGTTCGGTGATGGCAGCGAAGTCCTTGGCTTCCAGCAGTTTTTGATTGACGAGCGAGCTGCCTACGCCAACGCAGTCCGCGCCAGCGCGGATGAAATCAGCGGTGTTATCTATGTCTACGCCGCCGACAGGGGCCAGCCTGATCTGGGGCAGGGGCGCCTTGAGCGCCTTGATGTACGCCGGGCCGCCAATGTCAGCGGGGAAAATCTTGACGATGTCGGCGCCCGCCTGCCACGCGCTCAGAGCCTCGGTTGGTGTATACGCGCCCGGCATGACCGGAATGGAGTAGCGTTTGCACAATTCTATGACGCCGAGGTTCAAGGTAGGGCACACGATGAACTGCGCGCCGGCCAGGATAGCGGCCCGCGCACTCTCAGGGTCCAACACCGAACCCGCGCCAAACAGGACCGTGGCGTCCTGCCGGCGCACCGCCTGGCTGATGACCTCCAGCGCGCCTGGAGTGGTCATCGTGACCTCGATGACGTTAACCCCGCCAGCGCGGATGGCATCGGCGGCAGCCAACAACTGATCTGAGCTTTTCGCCCGCATGATGGCCACAATACCTGAATCGAGGATCCTTTGGAGCGTGTCTGTTGAAGCCATAATTCCCTCCGGGATGACTTGGTGAGGAACACAGGCCAGCTTTGTGTCAACAAAAGGCGCCGATCAGCATCCGATTCCCGCATAGCCTCACAGCTTTTATTTTGTGAAATTAGCTTTCATGCTATAAATATTATACCACGATTGAGAGCAATTGTCAATATGGGAACGCCGACCGCTATTTGCGCATCATGATCCTTCGGATGGTCTTTCTCGGCACGAGGGCAAGCAGGGCGTGGAAGACCGGCGATACCATGAGACGGTTTTTCCAGCCGGGGATATAGACGACCTCACCCCATTCCAGTGCAGCGAGCGAAAGTCGCACCAGCTCATCCGCGGACATCCAAAGCGGGGCGGGGATGTTCCTGCGGTCGAACCGGGCGAACTCTGCGGTGTCATGAAACTCGGTGTACGTGAAACCTGGGCACAGGGCCTGGACGCGAACGCCTGTTTCTCGCAGCTCGGACTGGAGGGCCTGAGAGAAGACAATGAGGTACATCTTGCTGGCGGCGTAGTTCGCATTTTCGGGCAGGGGCCAATAGGCGGCGATGGAAGCGACGTTGATAATGGCTCCGCTGCGACGGGCGATCATGTCGGGCAGGACGGCGCGGCACAGGCGAACCGGAGCGATGACGTGAAGCTGGATCATGTCCAACTGCCTGTCCAGGTCAATGTCGGCGAAGTGACCGGTTGTCCCGAAACCGGCGTTGTTGATGAGCAGGTCGGGTGCGTCCGGCCCGGCCAGACGGGCGGCGATCCGCTCCAGGTCGGCTGATTGGGTCAGGTCGGCGGGCAGGACCTGGCAGGTCACATTGTGGCGTGTGGACAGCTCGTCGGCCAGGGCCTCAAGGCGTTCCTGTCGGCGGGCAACGAGGATGAGATTGTGGCCGGTCGCGGCCAGTTGGCGGGCGAAGGCGGCGCCGATGCCGCTCGACGCGCCGGTGATGCAAGCCGTTGGATTGTCGGGCATATCGCGTTGGCCCTTTCTGTGATGAAGTGTCGCTATCCCTGTTGTCTCAGGCGCGCCCGGCGATTATAGCCAACAGAGCCGCAAAGGACAAATCGAGTTGGGCTATAGGGCGCGTCCGGGATTTTAGGTAAGTCGCAGGGCGGGTTTGGGAACCTGCGCCGTGGTTGACTTTTACAGAAGTCATTGATACAATACACCTGTCGTTTTTGCCCGAACGTTGATCTGGTCTCCCATGTCAACGTCTTAAACAAAAGGAGGCGAGAAGATGTCCGATGAGACTTTGTCCCAAGTTTCAGAGAGCGAAGTGCCGCAGGACAAGCCGGTGACCGATGCACCGATCAACGAATCCATGCAGCCGGAGGCCGAGCCATCCGCACCCGTACCTGCCGGCGACGCGGCTGCCGCTCCCGCACCAGAGGAAACTCCCGCTGCTGCGGAGGTCAAAGCGGCGCCGAGCGCTCCCCCGCCGCCCAGGCCGCGCCCGGCCAGGGTCAGGAGCGAAGACATTGACGACAACGACCGGGTCATGGCAGCGCTGGCCTATTTCCTGTGGTTCCTGGGCCCGGCGATCATTCTGCTCAGCTCGGACATGAAGGCCAGGCCATATCTGCGCTATCACGCCATACAGGCGCTGGGGCTCAACACGGTGCTGGCCATGGTGTCCTTCGTGTTGGTGGTCATGGCCTTCACTGTTTGCTGCGTTGGCGTGTTATTGCTGATCCCGTTCGGCGTGACCATATACTACACGATCATGGCTTACCAGGCCACATACTTCAAAATTCCGGTTTTGACCAATATCATGATTGGCGAAGGATGGCTCACCCGGCCCTGAAGCATGAAGGTATCTTTTCCACACCTGGGGACCCTGTATGTTTACCTCCCTCCCTATATCACCAGCCTGGGACTGGAGGCCGTTCCACCGCCCCTGACGTCGAAGCGGACGTTAGACATCGGCGCGCGCCATTGCCCGGAGATGACCTGCACACCTTGCAAGATCATCTTCGGCAACTACGTCGAGGCCCTGGAGCGCGGTGCAGACACCCTGATCATGTTGGGTGGACTTGGCGCGTGCCGGTTGGGCTACTCGATTCAGCATCAACAGGATAAGCTGCGGGAATTGGGCTTCCGCTTTCGGGCCGTACCTTTCAGCTTGATGGACGCTCAAGCTGACCTGGTCCGGGTCAATCAGTTCCTGACCGGCAAACCGTTGCTCAGCGCGTTGGGATCCATCCGGCTGCTCATCGCCGCCATGCGCGCTGTGGACGGAATCGAGCAACTGGCCCTCTACACCCGCGCCCGCGAGGCGCACCGCGGCGACACCGATCGGGTCTTGAACGAGGCGTGGCAGGCGGCCGCCAGGTGTCAGACGCGCGAAGACATCCGCGATTTTGAGCAGACCTATCGGGCCCGGCTGAAAGCGGTCACGCTCGACCCAACGCGCGACATCGTGCGCGTCGTCCTGGTCGGCGACCCGTTCACCATTCTGGATTCGTTCTTTAACATGAATTTGGAGAAGAAGCTGGGCGCGCTGGGCGTGGAGGTGAATCGCTGGTTCTGGCTGGGCAGTTCCATCAACCTGTTCCCACTCAAAGACTGGCTGGGCCTGGGGCATTACAGCCAGGTCAGACGGGCGGCGAGCCCTTACCTGCGGGGCGACATCGGCGGGTTCGCCTACTCCACCGTCGGGGAGACGATTTTGCTGTCCAGGAGCGGCTATGACGGCCTCATCCACCTTGCCCCCTTCAACTGCACACCGGAAGTGGTAGCTGAGAACATCCTGTTGGATTACCACGACCGTTCTCCGGTGCCGATTTTGAACCTGAATTTCGATGAACACACCAGCGACGCCGGTTTGTCCACGCGCCTGGAAGCCTTTGTTGACTTGTTGCGGCGGCGCAAATGGCAGGCGGCTCAGGCGGAGCAACCATGCGGATAGGCATTCCCCGCGCCCTCTTCTATTATCACTATTATCCCCTGTGGCGAGCGTTTTTCGACGCCTTGGGGGCGACGTGCGTCGTTTCACCGCCGACCCACAAGGGCATCGTGGCGCAAGGCGCCGCACGGGTGACCGGCGACAACTGCTTGCCGCTAAAAGTCTACCTGGGGCACGTCTTGTCGCTCGTCGGCCAGGTAGATTACTTGTTTGTGCCGCTGATTCGCACGCTGGAATCTGAAGCAGAAAACTGCGCCCGATTGCGCGGCCTGCCCGATTTGGTGCGTTCGCTCGCGCCAGAAGCCCCGCCTCTGCTCGCGCCAGAGATCAACTTGCAGGCCGGAGAGCGACAGGCTGCGGCGGCGGTGCTGGACCTGGGCCGCCGGTTCACTCTGAACCCTTTGCGAGTCAAGAAGGCGGTAGATCAGGCCCTCGCCACCCACCAGGCGTACCAAAACATGCTGAGTCGAGGCGTCCCAATACCGGCAGCACTGGCTCATTTCGACGCGCACGGCAGCGGCAGGATTGGACAGTCTGTGCGCGTGGAGAGCGACCCCAGGCCCGGTGTGCCGCCAGCCTCCGTCGGCTCTGAGCGGCCTCCGCTGCGGGTCGCGCTGGTCGGCCACGCCTATAACCTGTATGACGAGTATGTCAACCACCGCCTGATCGGGCGGCTGTGTTCACTGGGTGTCGAAGTGCGGACCTCAGAAGCGGTCCCCCCGGCGCTGGCCCATGAAAGCATGGCCCAGGCTGGTGTACACCGCTATTGGACTTATGAACACGAATTGGTCGGCGCAGCGACCTATTATCTTTCCCAGGGAGAGGCCGATGGCCTGATCAGCATGGTCACTTTCGGCTGCGGGCCGGATTCGGTCATGCTGGAATCCATCCAGAAGCTGGCCGCACGATACGGCGTACCATTCCTGAATCTGGTGTTCGACGAACACACTGGCGAAGCCGGCCTGGTGACCCGGCTGGAAGCCTTCGTTGACATGTTAGACAGAAGACCACGGAGGAAAGACATTTCGTGATTCGGGCATTCTTGGGTATAGACGTCGGCTCGGTGACGACCAAGCTGGTCGTCATTGACGAGCAAGCCAATCTGTTGGCGAGCCTTTACACGCGGACGCTCGGCAGGCCGGTCGCCGTGGTGCAGACAGGCTTGAAAGAGATAGCCGCCCAACTGAACGGCAACGTGCAGATCATGGGAGCAGGCGTGACCGGCAGCGCACGGCAGCTCATTGGGCGGGTCATCGAGGCTGACCTGGTGAAGAATGAAATCACGGCCCACGCCGTGGGCGCGACGCACTGCTGCCGCGATGTGCAAACCGTGATCGAAATCGGCGGACAGGATTCCAAAGTCATCATCTTGCGCAACGGCATCGTGACCGACTTTGCGATGAACACGGTATGTGCGGCTGGCACCGGCTCATTCCTGGATCAGCAGGCCAACCGGTTAGGCATTCCCATTGAGCGGTTCGGCGAGCTGGCGCTGAAGTCCAAGACGCCGGTGCGCATCGCCGGCCGGTGCACTGTGTTCGCCGAGAGCGACATGATTCACAAACAACAGATGGGGCACAGCACCGAAGACATCCTGTACGGCCTGTGCCAGGCCCTGGCGCGCAATTTCTTGAACAACCTGTGCCTGAGCAAAGAGCTTCTGCCGCCGATTGTCTTCCAGGGCGGCGTGGCCGCCAACGCCGGCATGGTCCGCGCCTTCGAAGAACTGACTAAAACCGAGATTATTGTGCCACCCCATTACGACATCATGGGGGCGATCGGAATCGCGATTTTGACCCAAGAACGATACCAGATGGTCAAGAAACCCAGCTCGTTCAAGGGGTGGGCCATCACCGAAGCACGCTATGAGACCACATCGTTTGAGTGTACGGGGTGTTCTAACCTGTGTGAGATTGTGTGCATCTCTCAGGATGGCGAGCTGATCGGCCGCTGGGGGTCGCGCTGCAACAAGTGGGAACTCTGACATACGATCTTGTGGTTAAGGAAGGAATCTGACCAATCGTGGGAAGTCGGTTGAGCCGGGATTATGATGAATATTACGGGATCAGGTCGAGAAGACGTTGGGAGGTGGACGAAGAAGAGCCTGCCAAAAAGTCACGCACGCCGCTTATTATCGCCATTGTTGCCATTGTCCTGCTGGTCTGCGCCTGCGCGACATGCGCCGTGTGTCTGGTCGGCGCCGAGCTCTACGCCAGCGACGTGCTCACCGCGACCGCCTCTGCGCCGACGCCTACCCTGCCGCCAACCGACACGCCTACTCCGACCCATACACCCCCGCCGACGCCAACTCCGACGTTCACGCCCACGCCTGACGCGCTGGGCCACCTCAATCCGAATGAGAGGAGCTATTATCAGGCTTTCCTGGTCCAATCGCAACGTTGGACTGAAGGGCGGCAAAAGTTTGACGCCCTGATGGCCGACCCCAGGCCGACGGACGGCGCCTGGAAATCGGCGATCATCGGCGAGCTCACCGCCTGGAAGGACCTGGCCAATCAGGCGAGAGGCCTGCAGAATCCAGGCCGGTTTCAGCCGGCCCACGACCGATACCGTGAGGCCATCGAGAAATATGACCTGGCCGCCAGCCTGGCCATCGAAGGGATCAACAACCAGGACGTGGTGGCCTTCGATCAGTCCAAGGCCGAGATGAGCACCGCCGACCGGCTGATGAACGAAGCCAGGGGGCTCTTCGATTCATTGAAGAACCCCTGACCGGCATGATTCACCGCCTGTCGGACGGCCGACGTTACAACGACCGTCCGACGGCGGCGGCCACGCCTCGCAGTTCCGACATCAGCCTGACGAACCGTTCCGGTTTGAGCGACTGCGCACCATCGGACATCGCCCGTTCCGGGTCGGGGTGAACTTCGATCAACAGGCCATCTGCGCCGGCGGCTACAGCCGCTTTTGACATCGGCGGCACCAGCTCCCAGTGGCCCGTGCCATGGCTGGGGTCAACCATAACCGGCAGATGAGAGAGCTGCTTCAACACCGGCACCGCGCTGAGGTCCAGCGTGTTGCGCGTCGCCGTCTCAAATGTCCGGATGCCTCGCTCGCACAGGATGACGCGATAGTTCTGGTGCGACAGGATGTACTCGGCGGACATCAACAGCTCTTCAATGGTGGACATCATGCCGCGTTTGAGCAGCACCGGCTTGCCCGATTCGCCGGCCGCGTGGAGCAAATTGAAGTTCTGCATGTTTCGCGTGCCAATCTGCAAAATGTCAACGTATTGGGCCACAGTGGGTACCTGCTCCGCGCCCATCACTTCAGTCACGACCGCAAGCCCGGTTTCTTCCCTGACCTGGGCCAGGATTTCCAGCCCCTTCATACCGAGCCCCTGGAAGGTGTATGGCGAGGTGCGTGGCTTGAACGCGCCCCCGCGCAAAATATGCACACCGGCCTCCTTGAGGGCGCAGGCCACTTCCAGCATCTGTTCGCGGCTTTCGACGGAGCACGGCCCGGCCATCACCACAACCTGTTGCCCGCCAATTTGGGTTCCGTTCAAGGGAATGACCGTATCTTCGGCTTTGAAGTCCCGGCTGGCCAGTTTGAAGGGCTTCATGATATAGGTGACCTTTTGTACGCCGTCCATCAGCTCGAAGACATCCGGCTCTGGCCGTTTCTGGTCGCCGATGGCGGCGACAATGGTCAGTTTTTCGCCCACGACCACGTGGGGCTGAAATCCCAAGGACTGCACTTTTTGAGATACTGCTTCAATTTGTTCTGGTGTAGCCCCCATTTTCATGATGACAATCATCTGTGCCTCCTTAATAACCTGATTATGAAAGACTCCCAGCCTGAAAAGTGGCGAATGCCCTGCTGTATGACATCCTTGCGGGCAGGCCGCCCGCGTTGCCAGCACAACAAAAAAAGCGTGGAGCTGGTCGGCTCCACGCTTTTGCTTCTCGACAGTTGGCCTCAGTCGGCCTGAGGTACGTTAATCACCTCTCTCCTTTCGAGCGCGAGACGACCAGCCTGGCACGCAGGCAAAAAACCACCAAAAAAAGAAAAAGTCGCGCCCGAAAACAACCGTGTCGCAGCGCCCTGCCAGATGCGACAGGTCGCAGGTATCAGGAACATCAGTTTGATTCGCTGAAATCCGAAGCGACACGGCGACTTAAACCTCACACGATTGTCTGAATAGCAATGGTGTTGCTGCTTTTGTTTTGTGGTTGAATTATATCACAATATCCCGACAGATGCAAATTTGGGCATTCATGTAAATGGTTTTCTCAAATGATAACGAAAGCCTCACCAGCGACACCGTGGCGTCTCATACGGTCCAGAAGTTGACAATGCATTGCGGCTCATTGCCGAGACGCTGGATTACATCTGTGCCGAGCGTTCGACTCCCCAATTAGCGGCTACCGCACAACAACTGGCCCCCATGGTGAGTTGCATCTGACGCCATTCCTGCTGGCCCAGTTAAGCCAGACCAGCGTTTCCACAGTACACCGACATTGGCGACGCTTGGGGCAAGATAAACCCTCACGGCCACGTCGTAAGCCCCAACCGGTCGCCCCACTGCGCCGCCAAGTGCCCATGGAACGCATCGCCTGGGACAAAGCCCGGCCCGGCCACTTCGAGGTCGGTTGGGTGCATCACAGCGGCCCCTTCGGCCAGCGGCGAATGCATCCACACCCTGCAATTGGTTGATGTCCATACTACGAATGATAGAATATCAAATCCTTGGTGACATTTTCTTTTGACTGGACACGAGGCCCTAAGGCCGCGACTGCTTCAGTCTAACGTAAGGCTCCCGATTGGTAATCCAACCTTTGCCCTCAGGTCCTTCGGCAAACGGGATTTGCAACCAACCAGACTCGGCGTCACGTTGAAGAACCGGGAGTTCTTGCCCCTTGTCCAGATAGCCGACAGTGGGGAACCCAACGTTGGGGCCTGCGCGGACATTCAGCCTGTTCGCCAGCACCTCGACGGTCAATCCGCTGGAAGGGGTGGGATTCTCCGATTCGGTGGACACGCCAACTGTTGGAGCAACCGTTGGAGTGGGCCGCACAGTTCGCGTGAGCGGCAGCGTAGCTGTGGGAGATGGCTGGCTGGGGACAACCGCCCCGGTCTGCGGGACGGCCATCGTGAGAACCGGTTGAGCAGGCGGCGTCAAATTCAGAGCAGGCGTGGGCGTATCCGGTGTGGGGCACTCTGGCGAAAATCCCTCGATCGGCTCCTGCACAAGTTCTATGGAAACTACCGCTGTCATGTTCCACCGCAAACGCGGGTCTTCTTCATCTGGGCAAACCATGACTGTGTAAGTTATGTCGCCCTCTTTCTTCTCACCAAACGGCCGAATCCATTTGACCTGCCCCGGCAGTTCCAGGCCCGGTATGGCGTCGAAGGTGATGGTGGCCGGCGCGCCTACCTGCACTCCCACCACCTCGATTTCGGTCAGGTCATCGGTCTCGATGACCCATGATGATAGGTCGGCCAGTTGGACGACGACTTGCCCGGGGCTGACCAGCTCGCCGACGCGGGTGTTGAGCCAGGCCACCGTACCAGAAAAAGGCGCGCGCAGCTCGGTATCGGCCAAAGCCGCCTGTGCCCGGCGCAGAGTTGCGTAGGCCGCCACGACATCTGCTTCAGCCCGAGCAATTTGTTCCGGCCGCGTTCCGGCCAGCAGCAGGTCGAGTTCCGCCTGACTGCGCCGAACCTCAGACTCGGCCTCGGCAATTTCACTCGCTCGAGCAGACTGCTTGACCTTCTCCAGCTCCGCTTCGGCCCTTCTGACCCTGGCCTGGGCGGCGGCGATTTCGGCCTCGGTCGCCCCATCTACCAGGGATTGATAGACCGCATCAGCAGCCTCATAGTCATTGGTGGCTTTCTGAAGTTGAAGCGACTCGGGCAGCAATCCCGCCCCATCGAACCATTTGACCTTGTCATACGCGGCCTGCGCCTGCTGCAGCGCCGCAGCGGCATTGGCCCGCCGGGCCGCCGCTTCGGCGACCTGGGCTGCGCTGGGACCGTCGAGTAAATCGTTGAGCGCCGCGCGAGCTTCATCCACAGCCGCCTGCGCCGCCGCCAAATCGCTGCTTCTCGGATCCTCCATCAGACGAGCCAAACGCGCTTTGGCGCCGTCCAATCTCGCCCGTGCCGCCTCGATTTCCTGCTCTCGTGCGCCAGACCTGGCTTCCTGTAGCCTCGCCTCAGCGGCGCGCACCGCTGCCTCCGCCTCGCTGACCGCAGCGCGCTGTGACCTGTTTTCCAGCCGGATCAGCGGGTGACCTTCGGCCACGACATCGCCCTCCCTGACCAAGACTTCAGCCACGATTCCAGAGGTCAGCATACTCAAAGCCGCGTATTGCCTGGGCCGCACGACCCCTTCCGCCACGACACGAGCACTGGCCTTGACCGGCGGCAAATCAGTCGCGGAGGGAGAGTTGCTGCTCGGCCCCGCAGTAGGGCTGCACCCCACCACAACGATCGCTGACCAGATTGTTACACCCAAGAAAACAACTGCCTTCCACACGATACCTGCACACCTTTCTCCTAAATCAAAACAGAACACAATGTTAAGAATAGCACAATTGGCGGAATTCGCCAAATCGCAGCCACTCAGAGTGCATCTCACTATATTCTTGAAAGCTGCGCATCCTTGGCGGTGGTGAAATTTGTGTTTTGTTTTTGTTAAGGAATCCACAGTTCATCTATTCTTTTACCCCGCTAATGAGCTGCGTTGACTCCATGCGAGTTCTTCCAGCACTTTGACTTTGCCAATTTGTGCTAATATAATCGCGGCTAGAATCGAATGTTCTGACACGCGAAACGGAGCGGTGATTCATATTATGGATACCTATGAGAGGCTGGTACGTTTTATTGAACGAGTTTTCAAGACGACTGTTGAGGTATTCCTTGAAGCTCTGAAGCTTAGCCCCAACGCTCAGGGTTACGTTAGTGGCTCAATCACCGAGCTTTTACTGAAAAGGAAACTTGAAGAAGAGTATGGATTGGAGCTAAAGCGAATTCGCGAGAAGTGGGAGGGTAGAAAACATCCTCGGCATCATGGTGATTTCTATTTCCGCAAGCCCGGTTCTCCATGTTGGTATGTACTGGAGTCAAAAGGGGTTAAATCCAACTCTGAGAAATGGCACAAGCTTTACAACTTTGACAATCTGAAAAACTTTCTGATCACCAATGCTGACAAAATTCCTTGGGTCAACCGCGAACAGAACATTGAGTCGCAAGTCGTTGACTGGATTTACACCAATCTACCCAAATTCCAAAGTGAATACTCCTATAACCTCTACGAGTATGAAGAAGTGCAGAAATACAGGCCCAAGCGAGAGACGGAAAAGGCCAAAGCGGTTGCCGTTTTACGCAACTATACAAGAGACCAAATTAGTGAAATGATAAACGGTCGGCTGAATTACGTTATGTCGAAAGTGAAAGTGTTGGAAACGCACTTCGTCTCTGGCACATCGGGATCGAGCGATAGGACGCTAGCTACGCCTCGCAGAGATGAATTCAACGTCATTGCAATTGATATTTTCCTGCGGTATCCCGAACACAAATTTCTATTCGCTAATCCGCATAACTTGGAAACATCTGACGACGACCCTAATCATCTCCAACAGAACTACATTATGGGATTTGTATTTACTGACGAATGCGGGCAAGTCAGTCTGAGTATAACCGACGATTGGTGTGAGGATTTCAACGACGTTCTTGAAACATTGGCCCCCGAAGACTGCATCGAGGAAGAAGATATGCAGATTGATAACAGATATTCAGTGGCGAGCTGGGACGATGAAACAGAAGAAGCCTATCTCAAATAACCGACTTGATTCTGCCAGTCGGTATCTCAAGGAACAGGCGCTCCTTTTTACTGAGGAGGCTTTGCTTCCTACGAGGCTGCCACGCAATCACGAACTGCGACCAGCGAGCAACTTGTCCGCGGTCTTCGATGAATGTCACAATTACATCTATGCCAACGAAGGCCTTCTCAAAGATAAAATCTTTCACGAAATGGTCAAATTGCTCGTAATGAAACTCTATGATGAACGCAATGCTGCTACTGCACAGGCCGACCTGCAATTTGGCATTACTTCATTGGAGTATAAGAGCGTTCTGGCAAATGTACCCAGTACTTTTGAAACGCGCCTGGTCAAATTGTTTGACGTAGTGCGCACCAGGTATCCTTCCTTTTTCCCCAATGAAAGCTTGAGGCTCAAGCCGTTGACGTTGGCGTATGTTGTGAGGCAATTGCAGTACATCAGCCTTACTGAGACTCCTGGCGACATCAAAGGAGAGGCTTTTCAGAGCTTCGTTTATCGTCACCAAAGAGGCGACCGTGGTGAGTTCTTCACGCCCCATCCGATTGTGCGGCTCGCCGTAGAAATGATAGCCCCCCAACCACACGAAAGGGTCATTGATCCAGCTTGCGGCAGTGGTGGATTTTTGATCGAAACTATCTCGTATGTTTGTCGCTATAATCCTGGCCTCGATAGATCGGCCTATGTTCAAGAATTCATTCGTGGCATCGAATTCAATCCTGATGTCGCTCTCTCCGCGATGATTCGGCTCGTTTTCGAGGGCGGAATTGGGACAGAGATTATCTGTGCCAACGCCCTCATTGACGACGAACAATATAGAGAAGCTTTTGATATTGTGCTCACCAATCCTCCCTTCGGCAGCAAGGGTAAAGTAGAAGATCAAAGGATTCTGAAGTCATACTCGCTTGCTCGAAGATGGAATCGGGCAGGCGACGACAAATGGGAGCCCACCAGGAACGTCTTGCCAGGACAGTCTCCAGAAGTACTCTTCATCGAGAAAAGCCTAAAGCTGTTGCGCCCGGGCGGACGCTTGGCCATTGTTTTGCCCGATGGCTTGCTGCAAAATGTTTCGATCGCTCACATTCGTCATTGGATCTTAAATCAGGCCAAGGTGTTGGGTGTAGTCTCCATCCCCCAAGAGGCTTTCGTGCCTTATGGGACAGGCATCAAGACGTCGTTACTTCTGCTTCAGAAGTTGCCAGGCAGCACGAGAAAAGTCTTCATGGCTCGAGTTCAAAAGATCGGGTATGACGTCAAAGGACAGACTGTCTATAAGCGTGATGAAAGAGGTAGGCTTATCAGGAATGCATCGGGCAGGTATGTTATTGATGATGACATAGACGAGATTGCAACGGCTTACGGCCAATTCAGAGATGGCGGGTCTCAGGTCGAAAGTGACGCGGTTTATTTCGTGCCGGAAGAAATGCTTAACACACGGCTTGATGCGGAACACTACCATCCAGAAGACCGCAGGCTGCTCGAACGCTTGCGTTCCTGTGGCGCCAAACCTCTGGCTGAATTAGCGGACATCTTAGGCGAGGCAGACGACTTTCGATTGGCATCTGAAGGTGATATAAGATATGTTGCTATCTCGGATGTGGACGCCCGCACCATGCAAATCATATCCCAACAAGTCATCAAACCGCATGAGGCACCCTCACGGGCCACATACCGGATACGGAAGGGTGACATCATCACAGCCATATCTGGAGCCAGCACAGGTACATTTCGGCACGCTACCGCCCTGGTCACCGAGGATGAAGATGGGGCGATTTGCTCGAATGGTTTTGCCGTATTGCGCAACATTCGAGGCGTTGAGCCGCTTTTTCTGCTGGCGTATATGCGGACCGAATACTACCTGCGACAGGTAAGACGCCTGATGACGGGTCATGCCATACCCGCCATATCTCTGGAGGATTTGGGCAAGGTGTTGGTCCCAGTTCCACATGTCGAGACACAAAGGAAAGTGTCTGATGCGGTTGCCAGGACGTTTGCCATGCGGAAGCAGGCCCTCAGGGAAGGGGAGAAAATCATTCAAGAGATTACGGCGCTTATGGACGAATTAAGATAAGTAATTCCAAGCTCACCATTACATCTTGGTCAGTGTCAAGCAGTGTGGGTATGGTCATCACGCATTTGTCTCTCACCAACTTCAGAAACTACGCCCGGCTCGAGCTGGACCTGCCACCCGGCATCATCCTCCTACAAGGGGATAACGCTCAGGGAAAGACCAACCTGCTCGAGTCGATCTACTACCTGGCTACCTCTCGTTCGCCTCAAACCAATTCGGACGCGGAGGTTATCAACTGGCTGGTGCGTGGCGATGCGATGGCTTTCGCCCGCCTGGTGGTTGATGTGAAATGGGACGGCAAAACGCAGCGCATTGAACTGGTGCTGTCGCCCGCCAACAACGGCAGCCCTCTCTCGGCAAGTTTCCGCAAACAGATTCGCATCAATGGGGTACCCAAAAGGGCCATGGACCTTATCGGCCTGCTGAATGTGGTCATATTCCGCCCTCAGGATGTTGACATTGTCGCGGGTACGCCGGCGGCGCGTCGGCGCTACCTGGACGCCATGCTGTGTCAGATTGACAACCATTATTGTCGTGCTTTGCAATCGTATAACCGGGTGTTGGCCCAACGGAATTGTCTGCTGCGTACTTTGCGGGAACGAAACGGCGATGTGTCTCAGCTCGAATTCTGGGACGAACGGCTGGTTGAGCACGGGTCTTATATCATTGCTCGTCGCGGGCTGGCAATTGTTGCCCTCAATGATTTCGCGCACAGCATTCATCGCGACATTACCGACGGCCAAGAGCACCTGATGCTGAGGTATCAGCCCAACTTCTCGGCTGGAGCCGAAAGTTGTAACCTGACATTCAGCAACTGGGAGGAAACAGCATCAACGGCCGCCAGGTTGGCGCCAATTTTCGGCGCCAGCCTGAGGCAATCGCGCCGGGAGGAGGTCGCACGCGGCCTCACGCTGACAGGGCCGCACCGCGACGATTTCCGCTTCCTTCTGCCCGACATAGACCTCACGGTCTACGGGTCGCGCGGTCAGCAGCGGACGGCTGCCCTCACCCTCAAGCTGGCCGAGGCAGAGGTCGTGCGTCAGGTCAAGGGGCATTGGCCTGTCTTGCTGCTGGACGACATGATGTCTGAACTGGACGGCGCCCGGCGGCGACGGATTTTGGAACTGGTCAACAGTGCGGTTCAGACGTTCATCACGACCACCGACGTAGATGCGTACAGCGTTGACTTTCTCCGTCAGGTCGTCCGGTATCGGGTCACCGCCGGACGACTGGAGCGACTGGCGAGCTGAACGTTGCCAAGGCCATGGGTTGGGCGCGTCGAGTGCGCCTGAGAAAAACCGGGTTGGAGCATCTGATGGATTGTCACAAAAGGCAGGCTTCTCTCCTTTTCGGAACGGCGGGGGTGCCGCCCAGTGCGCCGCGCCCGAGCAGCGTCGCTGGCATCCGTCAAATCCGGCTGCTGGGGCTGGACTGCATGGAACTGGACTTTGTCCGCAGCGTTACGATGGGTGACAGGACAGCCACCGAGGTTGAACATACGGCGGCAGCAGAGCAAGTTCAACTCAGCGTTCACGCGCCGTACTACATCAACCTGAACGCCGATGATGCGGGCACAGTTAAGGACAGCCGCACGCGCATCCTCAAGGCAGCCCGTGTGGGCTGGAAGTGTGGAGCGAAGCATGTCGTGTTCCACGCCGGTTACTATCAGAGATATTCAGCCGAAATGACCTACAGCCGCATCAGAAGCCATGTCCTTGAGCTTTCTCAGCAACTCCAGGCAGAGGGAATCCAGGTGTGGCTCAGGCCCGAAACAATGGGCAGGCGCAGTCAATTTGGCTCGTTAGACGAGATTTTGGAACTGAGCTCTGAACTGGAGGGCGTTGCGCCCTGCCTCGACTTCGCCCATCTCCACGCACGGTCGGGCCGAGACAACTCCTACGAAGAATTCGTCGCTCATCTGCAACGTGTCGAGGACAAACTCGGACGCAATAGCCTGAATGACGCACATATCCATATCAGTGGCATTGAATACGGCCCTCAAGGCGAGCGCAGACACCTGATGCTCGACGAGTCTGACCTGCGGTATGAAGCGCTGTTGCAGGCCCTGATCGACTGCGACGTGAGGGGGCAGGTCATCTGTGAGAGCCTCAATACACAGCAGGATGCACTGTTGTTGCAGCAGGTATACCGTCAGCTCAGCGGCCGCACGAAGCAAGAACGGTAGAAAGGGTGGACATTGGCGACGAGCAAAGTTTCTCCTGGTGATTGTATGACATCGCTAACAGGCATTGCTGACGGACACCATGTCCATAGGTGGCAGAGGAGCTTGTCATGCCAGTGATCAAGACCATGTGGCGCACTTATGGCGCCTGTTGCCTTGTGTTGCTTGCTTTCTTGTTGGCCGCATGTGCGAGACCCACGGAGACGGTACAGATCAGCCCTCGCAGCATTGCTGCACCAGCTACCCCTACGCCGACGGCGACGCCCATTCTTTCTACTAAACCCCTCGAGCGCAGCGCGATCGTCTTCCAGTCTTTCAGGAATGGCGAGGAAGCCATCTATCTCATGAGAGAAGATGGCGTAGGGCAAACTCGCGTGGTCAGGGGCGTCGATCCAGCCTGGAGTCCAGATGGCCGTCGTCTGGCTTACTCACAGGTTGTGGACGGCCAGGACATGATCTACATCTTGGAAGAAGGAAAGCCAGACAGCGTACCATTGACCACGGGCTTCAGCCCTGTTTGGTCGCCTGACGGACAGCGGCTGGCCTTCGCTGACCGCACAGAGAACAGCGTCGAACTTTTTCTCATCGATCTGAATGGCGCCAACAGGCAACGGCTTACTCACAACGCGGCGGACGACCTGGCGCCGAGCTGGTCGCCGGACGGACGACGCATCGTATTCGAGCGGAACGGCCAGCTCATATTGCTCAACTTATCGAATGGACAGGAAACAGCAATTGGTACCGGCGTTTCGATAGATTCCACGCCCGCCTGGTCGCCTGATGGTCAGTGGATCGCTTTTGCTTCCAGGTTCCAGGATTCCAATCGCAATGGACAGATTGACTATAACGACAACAGCCAAATTGTCCTTACGACAACCGACGGTCAGACGCGCGTTCCGCTGACCGATTTTTCGCCGGTTGAGGGGAAACCCGTTTGGGCCCAAAACCCGGCCTGGTCGCCCGATGGCAGCCAACTGGCCTTTGAATCCAACAGAGATGGGCAGTGGGATATCTGGATTATGGGACGCGATGGCGGCAATGCGCGCAATCTGACCTCGGCCGTGCAAGGCACCGTCAATTTGAACCCGCGTTGGCTGCCTGGCCGGCGATAGAATCGCCCTGCACAAGAAAATGCCTCGGACGGGCGAATGGTCGCCCGGCGCGGGTGCGCTGCTGTTGGAGCAAGACAGGTCTCAGCTTCGACGCCCTACAAAACAGCTCGTGCTGTGGAGAAGCCCATGGCTGGCCGGCATTCGGCGGAACACTCACTGCGTTGGCCTGGTCACAGGCTCGCTCAGCGGCTGGGTCACGGTGAGTGAATCGCCATAATAGTATCCGTCTGCGCTTTGGACAGCGCCGGGCGTGACCGTCAGAGCGGGGACCGTAGCGCTCAGCGTTTCAGTGACTGCTATCGTCGCTCCCAGAGGACCACCTGGCACAGTGCTGATTTCGTAGTCGGGCGGAACCAATTCAATCCAGGTCTGGCCAGCTTTGAAGGGAATAGGACGGCCGCTGTCATCCAGGAAACGGGGCATTCGGTCAGCATGGGCGGCGACCCATCGCCCTGGGATGACGATGCCATCGCGGAAAACCAGCGTTCTGCCTTCGCCCAGCAGGACGATGTCAATGGAGGTCGTGCCCTGACTGTCTTCAACGATGTCAGTCTTGTTGTGAGCGCAGAATTGCACGACCACCGTGGATGCGGACAGTTGCTGGTTGTTGAGAGCATCCAGGTGCGGCTGGCCCTGAACGAAACGGAGGTAACGCCCGCTCGATGGGTCGTATACGAAACGCACGACGCTGTTCTTTGGGTATGGAATGGTCAGCTCGGTTGCCGGCAGCCCCGCTGGCGGCCCCTCGGCGCCGGAGTCGAAAACGAATCCCTCCAAAGAGACCTCTTTTTCGAGTTTTTGTTTCTTGAGGTAGTCCCTCATAGTGACAAGGTTCACAAACAGCCGACCACGCCAATCGGCCCCTTCTTTGTAGAAATAAGGCGTTCGATGGAAAAACTCATCCAGGTCAACAATGGTTGATTTCGACAGCCGCCAACGGATGGGGTCGCTCGCGCCAGAATGAACCAGCCCCCCCTTGTACTGGGGCACCATTTGCAGATTCACCAGACGCGCACTGCGGACAGGCCCGACTGTCTCCAGGTCTGTGCTGAGATACACCCCCGTCAGGCGAGTGATCCACCAGCCGTCCATGATGTCCTCGTAGACCAGGTCGGCGTAGGATAAGCCTGATTGGGGACGAATCTGTGGGTCATTGCCGATACGGACAAAGAGGGGCAGCCGTTTCAGCACCGCCGCGTCTGGGACAACCAGGCCGGTCAATGGATTGACATTCTCCGGCAGCGGCGATGCCACAACCACCTCTGCGGCTGTGGGT
>DAOTYC010000023.1:0-2259 GCA_034435095.1 Anaerolineae bacterium
ATATTTGGGTGGCGACCAGTGAGGGCCTGGTCAGATTCGACGGCGCCCGGTGGACACGTTACCCGTTCGAGGCGTGGGGTTTAGAGAACCGTTCGGTGTCTTCATTGGCCTTTGACCCTGCCGGGCGGCTGTGGGTCGGCAGCTATGGCCACCTTGATCGGATCGAGGGCGACAAGCTGGTGACCTACACGGTTGATAACTCACCTCTGGTGGGTGAGAACGTCTGGACGTTATCCGTAGACCATCGGGGCCACGTGTGGATTGGCGTGGCGTTCGGCGGGGTCAGTGAGCTCATTCCAGCGCCGGCCGAATAACGGCATGTTCAATGTTCACCTGCAATCTTTCCGGGGAGGGAATCATGGACAAGAGCGAGATATTCAGGGGCCGCCCGAGTGGGCGTCAAGCAGGGGTGTGGGCCATCATGAATCGAACGTTGCTCCTGCCGATCATGGCAATATTGGTGGTCAGCACGGGCATCTTGGGCTACGGCGTGTCGGCGCAGGGGCCTGGTTTAGAGCCGCCTCTCCGCCCACTGTGGGCAGTCACATTCCCAGGAGAACAAATGGTGCGAGCCATGCTCGTGGAGGGCGGTGTTTTGTATCTCCTGACTGCCGAAGGCATTGTTCACGCTCTTTCGCTCGAGGAAGGCCGGACGCTGTGGCAGACTTCAGGCTGGCTCGCTCCTGGGGTACAGCGTTGTCCGTATGACCCTCCGCAGATGCCTAGCGCACTGGGCTACTCGCCTGTGCCCATGCCCGGCATCCTGTTGGCTCTGGACGGTGACCTGCTGGTTGCTGCCATGTGCGCTGGCTGGGAAGGCTATTCCACCGACCAGCAGCTTCTGTTGTTCGACCGGATGACCGGCCAGCTTCGCGGCAGCCTGCCGGTTCTAAGTGGGCGATTGATGAACGTGCAGAATGGCATCGCCGTTATCTCATCGCAGGAGGGCTTGTATGCTCTCAGCCTGCGTGAAGGTCGGGAGGTGTGGCGAGTCACTCCAGAAGACAAGTACAATTTCTACGTGACGGGCACGTTGGATGGCCTGGCGTTCGTTCAGATTTATGATCAAGATTACCGGCCTATGGTCTACGCCTTGTCTTTGTCGGACGGTTCGACGCGTTGGACATTGCCGCCCGGCGGCAACCGCCGATTCCAAGCGGTGGCCGATGGTGTGCTTTACGGTTTCTATGAAGAAGAAGGCACGTATCGGACCAGATTGGAAGCACTGGACCCGCAGAATGGCAGGACGTTGTGGCAATCCGACCTGGGGCTGCTGGCCGATAGATACTCATACTCACTGCGAATGACCGTTGTAGCAGGCCACGTATACGCCTATAGCGACGCGCAACCTGGCGGCATGGTCACCTTCGATGCTGCCACCGGTTCAATGATTTGGACTGGCGTGCCGGACCTGGGCGTCAGCGACTTGCAGGCCGTAGGGGACTTGGTCTATTGTATCGGCAATGACGGCAAGCAGAAAAGCCTGTATGTCCTGAACGGCGCCGACGGCCAGGTCGTGTGGTCAGGGCTGCCCAACGACCATGCGACTTTGGGGCCGGTTGCAGGTCGCGTTCTATTGGTGGCCTCATCGCTGCCGGGCGTCTCAGGCATTGATGCCGCCTTGTCCGCATTTGAACCACGCAGGTAAGTCTTGCGCTCCCGTTAGAACTGGGGGGAAGACAACATACACTCAATCTTACATCAGTAGGGAGGAACATCATGATCTACGAACTGCGCATCTACAACGCTGTACCCGGGAAGCTGCCCGAAGTTGTTGCTCGCTTCCGGGACCATACAAACAGGCTGTTTGCCAAGCACGGTTTCAAACCGGTCGGTTACTGGACGAACCTGATCGGACCGAGCAATCAGCAGCTCATCTATTTGTTGGAATGGCGCGACATGGCCCATCTGGAGCAGGCTTGGGCCGCGTTCAAGGCCGACCCAGAATGGCTCGCCGTTAGAGCGGAGACCGAAAAGAACGGCCCGATCGTGGAAAATGTCGCCAGCTCTGTTCTACAGCCAACCGACTATTCACCGATGAAATAGACTGTGGCCGGCTGAGTCAGGACATTTGTGGCGGAAGTCGTGTTCCGTCACCTTGAGCGCAGTGAAGGGGCAGCGAAGAATCTCAACGCCTGTCAACGCGAGATTCTTCGCTTCGCTACTAAGAAACTACCCTGTCCCGTCATTCTGAGGCGCGCCAGCGCCGAAGAATCTCAGCTTCACAGGCGGCGCGAGATGCTTCGCTTCGCTCAGCAT
>DAOTYC010000024.1:0-15793 GCA_034435095.1 Anaerolineae bacterium
CCCCCGTAAGCGGCGCGCCTGCATGCGCCGTGGGGGAGCTCAGAATGACGGTCAGCCCGATTCGGTGACTATGGAAAACGCCGTGAGCGTCTGCTTCCCAAAATTTCGGATGCACCCGTGGGCCTCAAGTTCGGGCGAAAGTCAGGGCGGGCGGTTTGGAGCACGAAAGGCGCGAAGGGCGGTGACTCAGATGGGCCATTTGCGCCACGAGACCATTCGTGGTATATTCACAGTATATACAATAGACAGAAAGGCGAAAAGGGCGATGAGAACCAACGTGCAAAAATGGGGCAACAGTCTGGCGGTGCGCATTCCGAAGCGGCTCGCCGACGAAATGCTGTTACAGCGCAGAATTCATCTGCACAGTACCTGAGGACATTGTCGCGGAGACCCTGCGAAAACTCATTCTGCTGCTCACATAACCGCACGAGCGGGTCACGCCAGAAGCGCCGCACCGATTGCAGCGGATAGCCGAAGTCATCGCCCAGCCCTGGCGAGAAGTGAAATGAAACAGCGCCGATTCGCTGTGAATCGGCGCCTTCGCTGGTGCGCCAGGAGGGACTCGAACCCCCAACAGACGGTTTCGTAGACCGGTCCTCTATCCACTTGAGGTACTGGCGCACACGCTCTACTGACTTATTCTAGCACAACTATCGTGAAAGTGCAACTGTCAACTTCATCTTCAGGCGGGGATGCAGGGATTCGAACCCTGGGAGGAGCTTTTTGGCCCCTCAACCGCTTAGCAGGCGGCCCCAATCGACCACTCTGGCACCTCCCCCGCAAGGCTATGGCGTATACGACGCAGACGGCTCGCCGGGTGCGGAAGACTCGAACATAGGATGGAAATCAGTCAGCGGAGGGAGAGGGATTCGAACCCCCGATAGACCGAAGCCTATAACGGTTTTCAAGACCGCCGCAATCAACCGCTCTGCCATCCCTCCAACCCTCTATGGTGGCCTAAGTATAACAGACCGCTGCCCAAATGTCAACTGGGCGGCGGGCAGCGATAGAAACCGACTACGTAGATGGCGATCAGGGCGCCCAGGCCGACCGCCAGGCCCAACGTGAAGCTCACCCGGCCGGGCACGAACACTTTGAACAGAAAGGCGACCACAATGACCAGCAACAGCTTGACGGCCATGGCCTTTTGCAGCCATCGCTCGAAGCCCTCCAGGCCGGGCCGCGGCGTGGGCGCGCGCGGCTCGACGGGCGCATTGGGGACGATTTCGGGCGGTGAGGCGTCCGGCGATTGCTGACCCCGCTTACGCGGCCACTTGCTCACCGGATGACCTCGACGCCGTGCATATACGGCCGCAGTACCTCCGGGACAACGATGCTGCCGTCCGCTTGCTGATAGTTCTCCAGCACGGCGATCAGGGTGCGCGGCAGGCCCAGGCCGGAGCCGTTCAGGGTGTGCACGAACTCGGGCCGCGCGGTCGGCGTCCGACGGAAGCGAATGTTCGCCCGCCGCGCCTGGAAGTCCCTGAAGTTGCTGCACGAGCTGACTTCCAGCCATTCCCCGATGCCCGGCGCCCACATTTCCACATCATACTTCATCGCCGCCGTGAAGGACAGGTCACCGGTGCACATCTGCACCACGCGATGGGGGATCTTGAGTTCGCGGCAGACCTCTTCGGCGTTGTCGGTGAGCTTTTGCAGTTCTTCGCTGGAGGTCTCCGGCGTGCAGAATTTGACCATCTCGACCTTGTCGAACTGGTGGCCGCGCTTGATGCCGCGGGTCTCTTTGCCGGCCGACATTTTTTCGCGGCGGAAACACGGAGTGTAGGCCACGTGGTAGATGGGCAGTTGGTCGGCGCTCAGGATTTCGTCCATGTAGAGGTTGGTCACCGGCACTTCGGCTGTCGGGATGAGCCACAGGTCATCTTCATGATCGCGATACAGGTTCTCGCCGAATTTGGGCATCTGACCGGTGCCCCACAGGCACTGCTCTTTGACCACAAAAGGTGGGTAGACCTCGGTATAGCCCTGCTTGAAGACGTGCAGGTCAATCATCCAGGCAATAAGCGCGCGTTGCAGGCGCGCCCCCAGCTCGCGCAACACGTAGAAGCGACTGCCGGAGATTTTGACTCCCCGTTCAAAGTCAATGATACCCAGCTTTTCGCCCAGCTCCCAATGAGGCCGCGGCTCAAAATCGAATTGGCGCGGTTCGCCCCAGCTCCGCACCACCACATTGGCCGTCTCATCCGGCCCGACCGGCACCTCCGGGTCGGGCATGTTGGGCACTTCGAACAGGCGCAGGCGGAGCCTTTCTTCGACGTCGCGCATTTCGTCATCGAGCGTTTTGATCCGGTCGCCCAGGTCACGCATCTCGACAATGAGCTTTTCGCGGGCCTGCTCATCCTTCATGCGCCCGATTTCTTTCGACACCGCGTTGCGTTCCGCCTTGAGCGATTCCACTTCCTTGATGAGCTCGCGCCGCCGGGTGTCCAGCTCCAGGATTTCATCAATGGGGGCCGTGGTGTTGAGCTTGACCAACGCCTCTTTGATTTCGTCAGCGTGTTCACGGATGAAATTGAGATCTAACATGTGTCCTCTCTATTCCAACAGGTGCTCGCCGCGCGTATATCGGGCGACGCAATCCCAATCCAGCTCCAGACCCAGGCCGGGCGCAGTCGGGATGGGCAACATCCCGTCAGCGTCCAATTGCCATTTCTCGGCCACGATGTCGTCAATGTAGGGCGAGCCGGTCTTGTATTCGACCAGGTCAGTGCCGGCAAATGCCGACGCCAGGTGAAGGTCAGCGGCCAGGCCCACGGCGGTGTTCCAGCCGTGGGGGATGTAACGCACGCCGTTTTCCTGCGCCATCCAGCCGATGCGCCGTGCCTCGCTGATGCCGCCCACTTTGGCCACGTCCGGTTGGACGATGTCGAAGGCACCCCGTTGCAGCCACGGCTGAAACGACTGCCGCCGGGTCAGCACCTCGCCGCCGGCGATGGGCACCGGCGACTGGCGCCGCAGGGCGACGAAATCCTCCAGCGCGTCGGGTTGCAGCGGTTCCTCAAACCAGGCCACGCCGTAGTCGGCCAGCATGTGGGCCGTGCGCACCGCCCAGTTGTAGCCCTGCGGCCAAAAAGCGTCGCTCGCGCCGGCGTCCACCATCAACAGCGACTCATCGCCTACGGCGTCTCGTGCGGCGGCGACAATGGCCTCATCTGTTTTGGCGTCGCGGCGGCCAAACGGCCCCCAGCCGATCTTGAACGCCCTGAACCCCGCCGCTTTCAGCCGCAGCAGTTCGTCGCGCAGCGGCGCCGGCGGCTGCATCAGGATCGAGGCGTAGGGCCGCACCCGCTCGCGGTAACGCCCGCCCAGCAGCCGCCCGATGGGCTGGCCGGTGGCCTTGCCCAGCAGGTCCCACAGGGCAATGTCCACGCCGCTGATGGCATGGGTGATCGCCCCGCCGCGGCCCAGCCAGAACGTGTTTTGGTGCAGCTTCTCGCTGACGCGCTCGGGCTCCAGCGCGTTCTCGCCCTCAAACAAGGGGCGCATGACCGCCAGCGCACTGCGGACCAGGCCGTCGTTGCTGAACACTGCGCCCAGGCCGGTCAGGCCCTCGTCGGTCAGCACAATGACCAACGTGTGTACACAATCTTCCGGCTTTAGCTCGTTGCTCCAGCCCCCTTCCGGTGTGCCACCATAGAGGCCAGCCGCCCGGATGTCACGGATTTTCATGGCAGGTTCACCCCAGGTTGAATTGGTGCAGATTATAACATACGCCGCAGTGCTTGTCAAAGCAATTGCTGGATGCACCCGATGCAGCGTCAGATTTGACATCAGAGCGGTTATCCGTATAATGATGCAGGTATTGTTGAACAGATTATCTGAAGGGGAGGCATAACTGATATGGCGCGAGCATCGAAAATGGGTGCGGATGTGTCCACCCGAGACGCCCGACGTGCGGCAGCATCGGGTCACCTGTGCAAGAAATGTGGCAATATGATCAGCCACGGTGAGCTGGTTATGGTTCAGATCATGGTCTTAGACGAACGTGGACGGTCTACCAAGCAGAAGAGCCCTTACCACAAGGGCTGCTATCGCGTCTAGACGCGCGTCTCGACAAGTCTGCAGAGGGGTAGAAAACCTACCCCTCTTTTCTTTTTTATGTTTGATTTGACAAATACAGAGGTTGAAGGTAACATAAGGGTAACTGCCGATTGGGCAGTTCTAAACCTGTTGCGTCCGTTAAGGAATCAGGAGGGGTGTGCTTGACTGGGCATCACCGATGGGCTTCCATAATCGGCTTGCTGTTGGCCGCAACGGTCGTCGCCTGCTTGAACACTTCGGATGAAGAAAGCACGGAGCTGAAGCCAACTCTTATTCTGACGCCTTACGCTACAGTGACTCCTACACCTACCGTAACGCCACCCGTGCCGCCTACGCCAACTCCGTCGCCAACGCCGGAGACACAAATCTACGTGGTGGTACCGGGCGATACTCTGAGCGGAATCGCTGCGCGGTTCGGCGTCTCAACCCAAGAACTCATGAGGCTCAATGGGCTATCCAGCGGGGATATTTTGTCCGTTGGACAAGAGCTGAGAGTACCTAAACAATAGAACAAGGTTACGATACGTGAATCGAGCCAGGAAAGGGGAGATCCGACCGATCTATCGTGTGGCGAAGGTTGGAGACCAGCGCATTGTGCTGAGGACTCGGCGCCCGCCGGGCTCAATGCGCTGCTGTGGCCCGGTGGCGGTCGCTTTGGCTATGGTGACCGGTTTCGCCCTTTTTGCCTTGATGCAAGGATATGAGACGCCAGGCTCCCGCGGTTCCTACCAATGCCTGCCATTGGGTATTGGGCTGGTTGCGCTGCTCTTGACTGCAATCAATTTACTTGAACTGGTGCAACGCGAAGAACTGGTCTTTGACGCCATTCGCAACACGGTCCTTCGTCGAGAGAGTTTTGTGCCGGGTGTGCTCCATGTCACGCGGTGGAGCGTACCTTTTTCACGTATTCAAAGCGTCTCCTTCCGCAAAATCAGAGGAGGCGAGCAGCCCCCGCCAGTTTGGGGGGTGTACCTGCTTTTGTTCGATGGCGAGAGTGTGCGCGTGGATAGGTCATCGGATCAGGAGAAGATGTTTGCGTTGGCGAGCCACCTGGCCAATTTCTTGCAGGTGAGGCTGGTGCAGTGACCACAACCTGAGAGCGAGGGGTTTACCAAAGACAACATGCCAATTTTCACAGCAGAGTACCTGAAACGCATCAGCAAAGAGATGTTCCTGGCCGCCGGCATCCCGGCAGAGGATGCCGAACTCGTCGCCGATTCGCTGGTGACCAGCAACTTGATGGGTATGGATTCCCATGGCATCATTCGGGTCATTCAATACCTGGACTTAATTGCGGAAGGGAAGATTGCGCCGGGCGCCAGGCTGGAGATTGTGACCGACGCGCCAGCGATGGCCGTTGCTCGTGGCGGTTGGGGGATTGGGCAGGTCATCGCCCGACAAGCCGCGATGTTGGCCGTGGCAAAGGCCCGCCAGTGCGGCATCGGCGCGGTGAGCGTCGGTGAATGCAGTCACACCGGTCGGGTAGGCGAACATACTGCCTGGGTCGCCGAACAGGGCATGTTGGGCCTGGCAACGGTCAACAGTCACGGAGCAGCCACTCACGTCGCGCCGTGGGGCGGTCGAGAGGGCCGCTTATCTACCAACCCCATTTCCTTTGCCGCGCCCATGCCCGATGGCCCGCCGTTGGTGGTAGATGTCGCCACCAGTGTAACCGCGGAGGGCAAAATCAGGGTGGCGCGCAATTCTGGCAAGAAACTGCCCGATGCCTGGGTCATCAGCGCTGACGGACGGATCAGCGATGACCCCAACGACCTCTATGGCCCGCCGCGCGGCGCAATTCTGCCCCTGGGCGGCATCGTCGGACATAAGGGCTATGCTCTGTCTGTGATGATTGACATCCTGTCGGGCGGCCTGTCGAGCGCTGGCTTGAGCGGCAGCGGCACGCGCCTGGGCAACGGGTTCTTTATCCAGGCCATAGACATCCAGAGATTCATTCCGATGGGAGAGTTTCTCCAACGTATCGGACAGTTTGCTGCATTCCTTAAGTCATCCAAGCTGGCGCCCGGCTTTTCCGAGATTCTGATACCCGGCGAATTTGAGTATCGCATGATGGACAAAAGACTGCAAGAGGGCATCATGGTAGATGATGAGACCTGGCGGCAATTGAGCGACAAGGCGGCCAAGTTGGGCGTTCAGTTGTAAAGAGGAGGGCACTTTGGCTGAGGCGGACCGCGCTGATTTGGAAAGGCGACTGCGGATCCGACGCCGAAACCTGGAACGGCTTAAGCAAGAAGAAAAAGAGGTCGTGGAGGGCGAGACGCCACCCGCCGTCTTGGAAAGGATTCGTGCACAGATCCGGGTCGAGCGCGACGAGATTTTCTTGATTGAGGCGCAATTGCGCGAGCTGGAAGGACGCAATCGGGTCGGCAGGCGCGAGTGGCGTGGCGAAGCTGCGCCACCGCATCTGGTCTTCATCTTCCGTGTGATTCTGGGCCTGTCTGCGCTGGGGTTGGCAGTGGCGGCCATCGGATTGATCTTTCCCTGGCTGTCAGGCGCCATGGCCCTTTTGGGTGTTTCGCCAACCGACACACCGATTCCGACCGATACACCCGTATTGCCAACCGCCACCAGTCCAGCTACCGCGACCAGCCCGGCGACGGCTACTCCCTTGCCTTTAGCGACGCCGACGCCCGCGCCACCCACCGCGACTGCGACGCCAACGGCGCCTATTGGAACGGTCAACGTCGAAGTGTTGAACCTGCGCGGCGGGCCGAGTACAGACTTTGGGATTCGAGCCAAATTGACAGCCGGCGAACAGATCAATTTGCTGGGCAGGAATGAGCTTGGGACCTGGCTGGCCGTCTCGACTCTGGATGGAGCGACTGGCTGGGTAGCGGCTGAGTATGTCGAAGTGTCGGTCAATATTCTCGATTTGCCAGTCAGGAGTGCCGAGTGACTATGGCAACTCAGGAGGTTGAATGGCAAGGCCAATCAAAGTCTATGTAAGCTGCGTGCAAAACGAATTGGCAGATGAGCGATTGGCGATCAAGCACTCTCTGCTCAATCTGCCCCTGACCGTCCAATGGGACTTCAACTTCACCTCGGCCAGTTCAGGCAGACTGTCCGACGAATATCTGGATCAAATCTGGGACTGCGACCTGTACCTGTTGCTGGTGGGTGAAGACATAACTGACGCCGTCAGGAAAGAATACGAAGTCGCTGCCGAGGCCGAAAAGCCAACCGTTGCTTTGGTCAAAGAAGGCCCGCGCACTGAAGAGGCCAAAGAATTCGTCCGCAGTTTGAAGAGAAAACCGAGGCCGAGACTGTTCCTCTCAGTGGAGGACCTGGAGTATCAGGTTGAGGCAGGCGTCTCGGACGAATTGATCAAATGCTTCAAACGGTTGCGTCTCGAGGAATCCGAGATGAGAGAATTGGCTCGCCGCCGGGTGGAGAGCATCGCGGAGGAACGCCGTCAGACGCGCGATTGGAAAGGCTCCGCCATCATGATGGGCATTTTGCTCATCATGGTCATTGCCGCCGTACTGTTCGGCAGGGGCAGGAACACGCCTCCCGAAATCGAGCGGGTGGCAGCCGACCCGCCGCAGGTGGTGGTTGGCGAAAGCGCCAACCTGCGCGTCTGGGCGAAAGATCAGGGCGAGGGCCCGCTGTCTTACAAGTGGATGGCGAGCAACGGAGAAATCGAACAGGGCGATCCTTACGATAACCCTTCAGCTATTTTCCATGCGCCGAACACGCCTGGTACGGTCAGCGTCCAGGTAGTGGTAGCCGATACGCTGGGATTAGAAGATGAGGAGACCATCGAAATCGAAGTGATTCAACAACCGGACCCACAGTAAGATGCCAATTGAAACATCGTGTTGCACGATGCATCGGACACATAGTGCGCTTTCAGGCCCTTCAGAAAGGAGAGTAACATGGAGATAATTAGAAACCTGAGCAATTTGCAAAAGGGTCTCCTGGCAGGTCTGGCGATAGGCATCATGGCGGTCTACATTTGCCTCTGCCTTTCAGCCGTGGGAATCATCCCACTGTCTCTACCGGGGGTCAGGCCAGGTCGGGCGGTGGCAGACGTACTCCCTGGCGCGGTGCCGTCTCCAACCCCGACACTCATGTCCGATCTCCCCACCGTGGCACCTACGCTGACGGCGATCGGAGAGGCAACAGAGCCGACGGATGAACCCTCCCCAACAGCAGCCGCAGAGCCCATCGAACAGGCAACTCCCACCCCAACTGTAATGTCGCCTCAGTTGCAGGCTGTGGAGCTTCCCGAAACAGCAGTTGCCAATCCAGCGCAGTCAGCGCAGCCCGTTGCCCCTATCGCGGAGGCGCCAGGCGCACTATCGAGCGGGGAAGTGGGTGCGCGTATCGTGGGGAACGCGGTCGAACGAGTGTTGGTCGGCACGGTTTCGCCTCCAACCGTAGTCGCGCTGGCTATGCCAACAGCGTCCACCTCCTCTGCCGCCCTTGCCGCAGAGCCGCTGGTTGAGACGGCCGGATTGCTCCCTGCCCAACCCGCTGCCCCAGAGCCGACCCCTGTGTGGACCTGGCAGGGAGTGGAGGTCGAACGGCGACCGGGGCAACCAGGCTCCCCCGCAACCGTGTTGGCCGTGCGCGTGTTGGGCCTTCCCAACCGCGAGGTCTATGTCCGCGAGGTTACGAGTGGCCTGTCAACCACTCTATTGACCGGCCGTAAGCCGCAGTACGGCGATTTCTCCGACGACATCACCGGTCTGCCACCAGCAACATACGTCATCGAACCAAAAGACATCGATGCGAAGGCTCAGGTCACCCTGGGCCAGGGCGACTTCGTGCTGGTGGAATTCGCTTTGCGTCCTCCCCCAGGGGAGAAGCCGCAGGCTCCCACGGTGGCGACGCCTGTTGCTGTGACTCAGGGCACACCGGTCATCCAACAACGAGGCGCGGTGCCTTCACCAACGTCGCTGCCTACACGGATCATTTTGACGGCTGAAGTCCCGGCAACCAGGATGTTGGCCGAACCCGCTCAGCCGATGCAGGCGGTGACCTTGGCTGCGCCGACACCGCAGCCCGAATGGACCTGGCAGGGCATCGTCTACGAGCATCGGAAGGACACCGGCGCGCCGGTGGGCATCATCGCTGTGCGGGTGGTCGAAGTGCCCGACCGCAAGGTGTTCGTCAAAGAGAAGTCGGGCACCTGGCAGACCACGCTGGTGACCGGCCGCAAGCCAGAACACGGCCGCTTCTCAGACGACGTAGGCGGGCTGGGCCCCGGCACCTATGTCATCAAGCCGATGGACATTGACTCGGAAGTGGAAGTGACGCTGGAACGGGGCGACTTCGTGCTGGTCGAGTTCGCCCTGCGCCCTGCTCCAGGCTGGACGCCCTCGCCGGCTCAGGCAACTCCGTCGCCTGTGGTACAGCAATTGCCGCTTATTCAACCAGCGCAGCCTCCGGCGCCAATGGCCCCGATGCAGGCGGCGACCCTGGCCGCGCCGACGCCGCAGCCCGAATGGACCTGGCAGGGCATCGTCTATGAGCACCGGAAGAACACCGGCGCACCGGTAGGCATTATCGCCGTGCGGGTGGTCGAAGTGCCCGATCGCAAGGTGTTCGTCAAAGAGAAGTCGGGCACCTGGCAGACCACGCTGGTGACCGGCCGCAAGCCGGAACACGGCCGCTTCTCAGACGACGTGGGCGGGCTGGGCCCCGGCACCTATGTCATCAAGCCGATGGACATCGACTCGGAAGTGGAAGTGACGCTGGAACGGGGCGACTTCGTGCTGGTCGAGTTTGCCCTGCGGCCTGCTCCAGGCTGGACGCCCAATTCCGGTGCGGCTGCCTCCGGCCAGAGTGGGCTGCAGATGAGCGAAAGTCTCGCCAGCGAGGTGCCAACTCCGACGCTTGTGCCCGGTTGGATTTGGGAAGCCCACGAAGTGGACCGCAAACCGGGTGTACAGACAGGTAACGCCCTGGCCCGTCTGGTTGTCAGGGGTATCGCCTTACCCAACTGGGAAGTGAGCATCCGACAGGCAACAGGTGGCGCGACGAGCGTCCTGCGACTCGAACGCCATCCCGAATATGGCAATTTCGCCGGCGTGCTGGAAGGCCTGGCTCCGGCCACCTACACGGTCGAGCTGGCCGGCGGCGTTGGCATTCCGGCTCAAGTGACGTTGGGACAGGGCGACTTCGTGTTATTGGAGTTTTTCCCGAAGCCAGCCACGGCCCAATAGAGGTTGAGGTTATTCGTCGCCGACGCCTCCGCAGCCACCGTAGGTCGGGTTTCCATACCCGACCTACGGCTCTGGCCGTCATGCTGAGCCGAGGCTTCTGCTAACTCGCCTAAAATTCTGGATGCATCCCCAGAATAAAGCCTTGACAGAAAGAATGATTGTGAGGTATAATAAGGTACGGGTTATATGATAACTGGTGTCTTTCTATCGGCCACTGCCGCGGCAGGTGCTCATGTCCCCTTACCACACTGAGGAACAATTAGAGGGAATCGAACCCTTACGGACGGTTCGCACCAATGAGCTGCTCCAGGAACGCCTGATCGAATACATCCGGCGGCAGGGGCTGACGGCTGGAGACAGGCTGCCCTCCCAGCAGATTCTGGCCGAAAGGTTTGACGTCAGCCTGGTCGCCTTGCGCGAGGCCCTGCGCGCGCTGGAAGCACTGGGCATCCTGGAAGTGCGAGGCGGAGCCGGCTGGTTCGTCAAGCCGTTCTCCTTCGACGCCATCGTCAAAGGGCTTTTGCACCACACTGAATTCAACGAAGACACCCTTCGAGACCTCCACGAGATTCGCATGTCGTTAGAGACTTCGTTCGCCATCCATGCCACCCGCACGCTCGCCAAAGAAGACATTGACGAACTACAAGCCCTGGCCGATGCGATGGTAGCGAATGCCCAGGCAGGGATGCCGTGGCACGAATTGGATCGTCGCTTCCACCAAAAAATGTTCTCGACCATTCGGAACCAGGTTTTCAACAAGCTCATGGACGTATTCTGGGCGCTCTACGGCTACCTGGGGCGAGAAATCGATTCCACAGAAAGCCTGAGTGAAGCGCAGAAGCACCGCCTGATCGTTGATGCGTTGCGCACCGGCGACCCGGCTCTGGTCACAGAACGACTCGAAGACAGCCTGAAAGGCTCAACTCGCCGAATGGGGTGAACAGGAAACCTTCCGCCGGCCGGCTGTTTTTGTTTGGTTGATTAACTAGATTCAATGGGAGGGAATGTCGAAATGAAACGAAATGTTCTTCTAACGGTTCTGTTGGTATTAACCCTTTTGCCTATCGCTGGCGTCGCCGGCGCCACTGCGCTGGCCCAAGAGAAAGAGCCCATTCCGATAGCGATGTTGGTGCCCATCACCGGCGCGTCGGCCACCGAGGGCAGTTACTTCATCAAGGCTGCCGACCTGGCCATTGAGCAAATCAACGCCGCAGGTGGTGTCAACGGCCAGCCTATCAACCTGATCAAAATTGACAATCAGTCGAGCAACCCCGGCGCGCTCAACGCCCTGAATAAGGCCGTCAACGAAGACAACGTCTTCGCCATCCTCGGCCCGGTCAAAAGCACCCAGGTGTTCGCTATCAGCGACGCGGTCAAGGAATACGCCGTGCCCATGATCATCGGCGGCACCAACGCCAACCTGACCAAGCAGGGCAACCCGTGGTTGTTCCGCTGTCGGCCGGATGACTCCATCGCTGCGGCGGCCATGGTGCAGTACGCTGCCGAAGACCTGGGCCTTAAGAAGATCGGCATCCTGCATGACTCCGATGCGTTCGGCACCGGCGGCGCTGACCTGGTCGAACAGTACGCCAAAGAACGCGGCCTGGAAGTGGTGGCCCGCGAAAAGTACACCACCAAAGACCGCGAGTTCACCGCCCAGTTGCTGGCCCTCAAAAACGCTGGCGCGGAAATCATGATCCTGTACGGTACCAACCCGGAGGACGTGTCGGTCATTCAGCGGCAGTATCGCCAACTGAACCCCGGCTACCTGTACCTCGGCTCACCGTCCAGCGGCATGAAGGACGCCCTGTCCCTCTCCAAAGATGCTGCCGAGGGCCTGTTGGCTATCGCCGACTACGTGCCCGGCCAGAGCGAGGAAGCCAAGAAGTACGCCGCCGACTACGAGGCCAAGTATGGCGAGCCGATGGACCAGTTGGCGGCCTGGAACTACGATGGCCTGATGATCCTGGCTCAGGCCATGCGCGATGCCGGCGTTGACTGGGCCGCCATCAAGAATGACCCGGCCAAAATCGCCGAAATGCGCGCCAAAGTGCGCGAGAACATCCTGAACACGCAGGGCTACAAGGGCGTGTTGGGCACGTTCAGCTTCACCCCAGACGGCAATGGCCTGCACGAGGTCTCCGTAGTGGAAGTCCACCAGGACGGCAAACACACCCTCAAGAAGGTCGTCCAGGTCAAACCTCAGGTCGAAGCTACACCTCAGTCCAGCGGGTGATTGAGACGTCGTTGAGACGGGCCTCACGGCTCACGCAATCCGTGAGGCCCGTTTGACAGAGTATTTGACAGAGAACTCAGGAGACTGTAATGGACTTTGCAACCAACTTCCAATTGCTGGTCAGCGGGTTGGCTATGGGATCGATCTACGCTTTGGTAGCGTTGGGCTTTGTGTTGATTAACAATGCCGCCGGCGTGGTCAATTTCGCCCAAGGGGAATTCGTTATGCTGCCGGCTTTTTTCGCTGCCGTACTGCTGAACGAGTACAAATGGGGTTTCCTGCCAGCCTACCTTGTGACCCTCATCGGTATCGGCGTTTTCGGTTATATCTTTGAGCGAGTGGCCTACTACCCGTTGCGCAACCGAACGTTCCTGCCGGTCATCATCAGCACCATCGGCGTGTCTATCTTTATGAAAAACGGGGCGCAACTGGTGTTCGGCACTGAGCCCATCAACCCCATCCGGCCGGTTCCCTCCGCGCCCATCATGATCGGCGAAGTTGCCATTGACCCGCAGTTCGTCCTGATTCTGGGCGTGACGATAGCTTGTTTGGTTTTCCAATACATCTTCTTTGAAAAGACGACGCTTGGACGCAAGCTACAGGCCACTGCTCAGGACAAAGAAATGTCGCGGCTATTGGGCATCCGCATCAGCGTCATGATTGCCATCACATTCATCTACAGTTCGATGCTGGGCGGGGTCGCTGGCATCTTGGTTGGCCCCATCTTCTACGTTACCAAGGACATGGGCGGTCTGCTCGGCCTGAAGGCATTCTGTTCGGCCATTGTCGGTGGCTTTGGTAGCGTGCCGGGCGCCATTCTGGGCGGCTTTCTGCTGGGCGTCATCGAGCAATACTCCGCTTACTACATCTCAAGCGCGTACCGTGATGGTTTCGCCTTCATTATCCTGATCCTGGTCCTGCTCTTCTGGCCCATGGGATTCTTCGGCGAAAAGGTTTCGGAGAAGGCATAGGAGGAGCGGAAACATGGCAACGACAAGTGCAACCATCACTCAAAAAAGAACCGGCATAAGTGGCCTGACCTGGGTGGGTCTCGCTGTTCTGATCGTGATTCTCCTGGCGGTCCCGCAGTTCATCAAGTCAACTTACTGGATACAGTTGTTGAACCTGTCCATGATTTTCGGGCTGTGCGCGTTGGGTTTGAACTTTACCCTCGGATACGCCGGACAGATCTCGCTGGCGACGGCCGCCTTCTGGGGCATCGGCGCATACACCAGCACCCTGCTGACCACGCGCTATTTGCCACTGATGGGCGTCCCGCCCACTTGGGGGGCCTGGATCGGCATGTTGGCCGCGATTATCGTCTGCGCCATATTTGGCGCCATCCTGGGCTTCCCTACCCTGAAGCTGAGAGGCCACTATCTGGCCATGGCCACCATTGGCTTCGGGTTCATCGTCCAACTGTTCCTGGTCAACGCCCAATCGTTCACCGGCGGCTCGGATGGCATTCCGGCCATCCCATCCTACACCTTGTTCGGCTATACCTTCAAGAAAGAGGGTGAGGCGTTCTACCTGATTCTGGCCCTTACCGTCTTGCTGTGCTTCATTGCCTATCGGATCAAGAACTCGCGGACAGGGCGGGCCTTCCTGGCCGTGCGCGAGAACGAAATGGCAGCCGAAGCGCTGGGCGTCGACACGACCGGCTACAAAGTCCTGGCATTCTCCCTGTCCGCCGTTTACGCCGGAATTGCCGGCTGCATGTTCGCCCATACCGGCTCGCACTACATCAGCCCGGATACATTCTCCTTTGACCAATCGGTTATGATTCTGGCGATGTTGGTGCTGGGCGGCTCGGGTACGATATTAGGCCCGATGGTCGGTGGATTCCTGCTGACTTTGCTGCCGGAATGGCTGCGTTTTCTGCGCGACGCCTACATGGCCGTCAACGCAGCGGCGATCATTCTGATCATGATCTTCATGCCGACAGGCATTGTCGGCCTGATTACGCTGCTGTGGAACCGATACGTCAGGCCGCCAGAAACGTTCGATGCAGAGACCAAGACCGAAATTTCCCACGAAGCGCGCGTCAGATTCCTGTCCGCCCTGGAGGCCAAGGCAGCTCAAACGGCGGCAGCAGCCCGTGATGGCTACATCCTCGAGATTCAGAACCTGGCCAAGCACTTCGGCGGACTGAAAGCGGTGGACGGCGTGGACATGAAAGTCCGCCGCGGCGCTATCCATGCCCTGATCGGCCCGAACGGGTCGGGCAAGACCACCATTCTGAACATGCTGTCCGGCCTGTATGTGCCTACTTACGGCAAGATCACCTTCAAGGGCGAGGAAGTGACGGGCAAGCGACCTCATCTGATTGCTGCTCGCGGAGTGGGGCGCACCTTCCAGAACATTCGGCTGTTTGGTGACCTGACCGTGCTGGAAAACGTGATGATCGGCGACCACCATCGCGGCAAAGCCAACCTGTTTGAGGCCATCTTGAGGACGCCAGCCCAACGCGCCGAAGAAAAGAAGATCCGCGATAACGCCTTCGCTATGCTGGAGTTCGTCGGCCTGGCGCACCTGGCGAACGCCCAGGCCAAGAGCTTGCCGTATGGCCGCCAGCGAGTGCTGGAGTTGGCCCGCGCCCTGGTCACCAACCCAGACCTGCTGTTGTTGGACGAACCGGCCGCCGGGCTGAACCCCGCCGAAACTGAGGAGCTGGTTGAGCTGCTGTACGACATCGTTGACCGCGGCATTACCATTTTGCTGGTGGAACACGACATGAACCTGGTGATGGGCATCTCCGAAGACATCACCGTGCTGAACTTCGGCAAGAAGATTGCCGAGGGAGACCCGGCGACCGTGGAGAGTAACACGGAGGTCATCGAGGCCTACCTGGGACGGGAGGAAGACTGATGTTGCTTAAACTTGAGAATATCGTGGCTGGCTATGGCGCGGTCAAGGCGCTCAAGAACATCTCCATCGAAGTGGCAGAAGGAGAGATTGTCGCCTTGCTGGGTGCGAACGGCGCCGGCAAAAGCACCACCATCAAGACCATCTGCGGCCTGGTCAAGCCCACGTCGGGCAAGGTGATCTTCATGGGCAAAGACATCACCGGCATGGAGACTGAGGACATCATGCCGCTCGGCATCGGCGCCGTGCCGGAAGGTCGCCGCGTCTTCCCCGGCCTCACCGTGTACGAGAACCTGGAACTGGGCGCCAACAACCGCCCTAAGGGGCCGAATTTCAGAGAGGAGTTTGAGCAGGATTTGCAGCGCGTCTATAGGATTTTCCCCGTCCTGAAGGAATTCGAGGACAAGCTCGGTTGGACGCTGAGCGGCGGCCAACAGCA
>DAOTYC010000025.1:0-22683 GCA_034435095.1 Anaerolineae bacterium
CCCAGGCAGCGCGCGGGGCGGATTTCGGGCGGGGACGCTGGGGATTCGTGCAGCGAACCAAACGCCTGCTGCCGCTTTTGATACCGCTGTTCGTGAAGAGTCTCGACCGGGCTGAGACGCTGGCGACCGCAATGGAGGCCCGCTGCTACAGCGGCAGCGGAGGGCGCACGCAGTGGGTGCAGTTGCAGAGCAGAGGGCGCGATTATATCGCGCTGGCAATCGCCGTCCTGTTGTGTGCGGCAATCGTCACAATACGAATGACTTGATCAGTTTTTTATCATTAAGGAGGAAAACAATTCACCATGAACATGACGACACGGCAAATTGCGACAACCGGCATCCTCAGCGCCATCGCCATTCTACTTGGGGTCACCCATCTCGGCTTCATCCCCTTCTTGGGGACTTCTATCACCATCATGCACCTGCCGGTCATCTTGGGCGCTGTGCTGGAAGGCCCGTGGGTGGGCGTCATCATCGGCGCCATCTTTGGTGTCTTCAGCCTCATCCAGGCCTATCTGGCGCCGACCGGGCCGGGCGACCTGCTGTTTCGCGACCCATTGGTGGCTGTCCTGCCGCGGCTGTTCATCGGCGTCACGGCCTGGGCGGCCTATCGTGCGGCCAGGCCGCTGAACGAAGTCTTTGCGCTGGGGTTAGCGGGCGCGGTCGGCACGCTGACCAACACCGCCCTGGTGCTGGGCATGCTGGTCGTGCGCCAGTACATCCCACCCGCAGTGGGATGGGGGATTGCCATCACCAACGCGCCGCTGGAGCTCATCGCCGCGGTCATCATCACCGTGGCGGTGATCGCAGCCTGGAAAAGACTGGAATACGGCCGGAAAGGCGCCGACCTGTAGCCAGACGTCAGTTGTCATACACGTCGCTTCGATGCCGAATCGCGATGATTTTGCCTAGCTTGTGCAGCCGCTCCTTCACCTCGTGCAGAGTCTCGCGGGGTTCATTGGCCCGTTCATACGCGAGAAGGGTGTCGTAGAAATCTTCCCACAGGTCTCCGTATCTTTTCAGGTCTATTACCACAGCGACACGCTGCCCCTGTTCGTCAACCATGTACCGGATGCCTTCCATGAGCCCCTCCCAACAAAGCATTACGACCTGTAAGACCTGCCAGGTCCAGCTTCGCAAGCAATCAAAATCTTTACACCTGTGATTATACATCAAACGTTTATGGAGCGGAAGCTGTGAGAATTCGATGGTGCATTCAGGATTTCAGGCGCGCCAGCAGAAGCCTCGGCTGGCGTCATGCGGAGCTCCCCCACGGCGTGTGGGCGTGCCGCTCATGGGGGAAGAAACGCCGCCAGGTTGTCATAAGCGGGCCGTTTCTTTGCGGGCGCCGCCCCTGCCGTCATGCTGAGCCGAAGCCCTGAACGAAGTGAAGGGGCAGCGTAAGGAACAGCGGAGGCACGATGAATGGTCGGCCAGGAGTCTCAGTTGTGTACGCTGCCGTCCGGCATGATGGCCCGATAGAAATCAACCGCGTCGAGGACGACGTCGCCGAGCACGGCCTGATGGAGATTGGCCTGCTGAAGGTTGGCCGCGGTGAGATCGGCCTGAAGCAAAACGGCGCCGGAAAGGTCCGCTTCCCACAGGTTGCTCTCGACCAGCCGCGCGGCGGTCAGATTGGCGGCCTGCAAGACCGCGCTGTCCAGGTTGGCCGCACCCAGGTCCGCCTGGCTCAAATCGGCGCCCTCAAAATCCGCGCCGTACAGGTTCGCCCAGCGCAGGTTGACCCCGCGCAATCGGGCGCCTCTGAAGTTTGCCGTGGGCAGGTGAATGCCCGACAGGTCACAGCCCGAAAAGTCCTGTCCCTGTCCGTCGGCGGTCGTCAGCAAGCGAATGATGCGCCCCCATTTTTCGTCCAGGCGCGCCTCATCCAGGTTAGCAAAGCGCAGGTCGGCCAGCCGCAGGTTGGCGCCTTCAAAATTGGCCCGACGGCAGTCTGCGCCGCGGAAGTCAACGCCTTGCAGATTGGCATCCTGAAGGTCGGCCTCAACCAAAATGGCGCCGCGCAGCACGGTCAGGCCTGGCTTGGGCAGGCGCGGTCCGGTTGTGCCCAAGCCAGCCCGCCGCAATCTGGCCCGGCGCAGGTCGGCCTGCCGAAGGTCGCCCCCCTGCAGGTTGGCGTCACTCAGGTTGGCGTTCTGAAGCCGGGCGCATTCCAGCTTAACCCCGCGCAGGTCTGCATCGCGCAAATTGGCGCCTTCCAGGTTGGCCCTGGACAGGTCGGTCCGTCGCAGGTCCGCCGCCTGAAGCTGCGCCAGGCGCAAATCGGCCTCGCGCAGGTCTGCGCCGTTGATGTCAGCTTCCAAGAGGGACGCGCCGCGTAGATGGCTGCCATGTAGCACGGCCCCGCGCAAACACGCGCCATCCAGATTGGCGGAATTCAGGTTGGCGCCGCTCAGATTGGCGCCTCTCAGGCTGACATCGCGCAGGTTGGCCCCCTCAAGGTCAATGTCGCGCAGCGACAGACCGCTCAGGTCCAGCCCCGACAGGTCCTCGCCCGCCAGGCTCTGACCAAGCCGATGGCCGATCAACACCTCCGCTCTGGTCCGTCGCGAGTGGTCGGGGTTCAAACCGTAGACCGAGATGTTGTCCTCCCCCACAATCGTCGGCTTGACATTTCGCCGTTCTGCCGTATTCTTAACGCTGTACATCTGTCAGCCTCCTCTCCAGTCACTACTTGGGCCGCCCAGACGGCCTCAACGCAATTCTTTTACTTGTTATTAACCTATGACTTTATTGTAACTTAAAATTTACTTTTCGTCAACCCCTGTAACCTTAAAAAATCTGTCTTCTGGTTGACAAGCGGGATGCTGCGCACTAAAATAGCGCGACAACCCATTGAAATAGACGCAGTGCAAGGAGCGGGCGAGAGGTAAAGTAGGGCGGCTTTCCATAGCCGCCAAAAGCGCGGCAGGTATGGAAAACCTACCCTACGGTGCGATTAACCCGTCATTTTAATTACACCCTAATGAAACAGGACTCTCTTCATGCCATTAGAGGACCTTGTTATTCAAGTTCGCTTTCACACGATTGACCCGCTGCGGCTCATGCTCTACCGACGGGTGTTTGTGATTGCCATAGCGGGCAACGGCCTGCTGGCGGCCTCGAAAAGCGTGGTGGCCTACCTGAGCGGCAGCAATGCCGTCCTGGCCGACGCCGCGAATTCTTTCTCTGACGTGCTGTATACGCTGTTTCTGGTTGTCGGGTTGTGGCTATCGCAGAAGCCGGCCGACCCATCGCATCCGCAGGGCCATTCCCGCTTCGAGCCCCTGGTCAGCCTGGTGATTGCTGCGACGATGGCCCTCACCGGCTACGAGGTGATGCGCCATTCTTTCATGGCAGTCCTGGGCCAGCCGCAGGCCATTGACCCTGGTTGGCCGACGGTTGTGTTGGTCGGCAGTGGGGTGATCAAAGCGGGCATGTTCTGGCTGGTGCGCGACATCGCCCGCGTGGTGCGCAGTCCGGCCATCGAAGCCACCGCCAGGGACAACCTCTCAGATGTGTTGACTTCCATTGCCGCCATGGTCGGCGTGCTGGGCTCAAATTACATCAGCCCGCTGCTCGACCCGCTGGCCGGCGTGTTGGTATCCGCCTGGATTTTTAGAGCGGCTTATGCCGTGCTCAGTGAGAACCTCGGCTATCTGACCGGCCGCGCCGCCCCGCCGGAGGTCATTGAACAAATCATCCGCAAGGCCAAAGAAGTGGAGGGCGTCGAGGACGTCCACCAGGTAATCGCCGACTATGTTGGCCCTCAGCTTCGGGTGGACATGCACCTCGATGTGAATGGCGAACTGCCGTTTCACCGCGTCCACGAAATCAGCGATGCGGTTACGGCCAACATCGAAAGCCTGGATCAGGTCGACCTGGTGTACATTCACGTTGAGCCTGCCCCGCGATGATAGCCGAGCGTCGTCAGTTCCATCTCTTCCAGACTATTGATGGCATTTTGTGTCTCAAGAGTGGGTCGAACGTGGCAGCGAAATGTTTTGACAAATCCATGGGCCGAGAGTAGAATCTCGAACCAGACGGTGATGGCCCGCAGTCATTGGTTTAGGTTTACGCTTTGTTGATGATCTGAAGGCTAAGGAGCACGGATAGTTACCAGTATGGGCAAAGAGAAATCGCCTGGCAGACGTTTCTGTGAAGAATGTGGTCGGCTCATCGAAAGCAAGCGGCCGGGTGTGACATTGTGTCACATTTGTGAAAAGAAGTTGCTGGAGGAGTATCAGGATGAAGACGACCGTCAGCGGCGCAAGGGTCGCCGATACGCGAAAGACTTCGAAGATCAACTGTTTTATCTCGAGTCCGAGAACCAAAACCGTCACCCGCGCAAAGACCGCAGGCGTTCCTGAGGAAGCAATGCCCCGTCTTCTTGAGGGGTGACAGGGAGGGATAATGGGAATAATACCCGAGAATGTTATTCTGGGCGCTCTGTTCATTTTCTTCATGCGCGTCTGCGACGTAACCATCGGGACGGTCCGCCTGATTCTGTTGACCCGCGGGCAGAAATACTATGCCGCGCTGCTGGGTTTCTTCGAGGTGATGATTTTCGTAGTGGCCATCGGCCAGGTCATACGCAATGCGAACAACATCTGGAACATTCTGGGCTACTGTGCTGGCTTTGCGGTGGGCAATATCGTAGGCGTGACGCTCGAAGAGCGCATCGCCCTGGGATTTTCGTGTTTGCGGATTTTCACCCAAGAAAAGGGAGAGGAAATGGCCGAGGCGTTGCGCAAGGCGGACTTTGGCGTGACCGAGACGTTTGGACAGGGGCGCACGGGCGTCGTCCATATCCTGGAAACGGCCGTTCACCGCAAGGATGCAGCCAAAGTATATAAGATTGTATCTGACGTCGATCCAAAGGCCTTTGTGGTAATGGATGAATGTCGGAGCATTTTTCAGGGCTATTTGCGCAAGGGCAAATGACTTCTTCTGCTCGTCGTGCGGAGTAAGCGCATAGGCCGCGCGCTCGTTGCGGCGGTGACGCGCCTGTGCTACTCCGTTTGGCCGAGCTGCTGAGCTGCGCTCACGATGATGCGGCGGGTCGCAATGTACCACTCATGAATCGTTCTGAATCGGTCGCTTGGAGTTTGGAGAGGGCCGATCTGGACATCATGAATGACCTGGTCAACTGCATAGTTGTAGGTCGGATATGCCAGCAAGATGGCCGGCACTTCTTCCGCAAATATTTCTTGGAAAGCCCGATAAAGCTCAGTCCGCCGTGTTGTGTCGGTGATGCGGCGGGCTTCTTCTATTAGCTTATCCGCTTCTTGATTGACAAAAGCCCCGTAGTTCTGTCCATCTTCGCTGGCTTGAGTTGAATGCCAGAGGGGGTAGGGATCGGGGTCGGCTGGCAGGCTGTCCCATTCGACCAGGACTGCGTCGAAGTGACGAGGGCGCAGGAAGTCTCGGATCAGGCCGGAAACGCCGGCCGTTTGGGGTTCAGCCTTAACGCCGATCTGAGCCCACTGGCGGGTGACTTCTTCAAGGATCTGGCGGCGCAGAGCGTCGTCGCTGCCCAAGAAAGCAAAGCGCAGCGGCAGCCCTTCTCTATCCCGAATGCCGTCTCCATCCGTGTCTGTCCAGCCGGCTTGATCCAGCAATTCCCCGGCGCGTTTTGGGTCATAGCCGTACTTCTTAATCTGCGGGTCAAAGGCCCATGAATTGGGCAGGATGGGGCTGTGGGCAACCAGGCCCTGACCGTTCAAGACCTCATTGATCAGCCGCTGACGGTCAAGACCATAAAGCAGCGCCTGGCGAACGTTCTTGTCCTGGAAAAACACCGTATTGGGGTTGTGTGAGTTCAAATAGATCACGGAATAGCCTGAGAGGATTGTGGTAAAAAGCTGTAAGGATTCACGTTGTTGAACCCACTCCAGGTCGGCAGGGCGGAGGCCAGGAATGCCTTCCACCTCACCCTGATCGTATGCGTGAAACAGGGTCTCATAACTTGGAAAGAACTTGAACTGCACCTGCTCCAAGAATGGAGGTTGCCGCCAGGGCTGAAGATTTGATTGCAGCAAGATCGCATTGTCATTCAGGTGCTTGAAGGCGAACGGGCCGGTGCCGACCGGCTGCAGGTTAAAGGGGTGCGTCGGCAACTCTTCAGCAGGCACGTCTTTCAGCAGGTGTTGAGGCAAGAGGCCGATCGTCGTGTAGTCAATGAACGGCGTGAAGGGTTCGTTCAGGGTGAAGCGCACTGTCCGTTCATCCACCTTTTCTACGGCCACATCGCGCCACAAGTCGGCCAGGTAAGGCGCGCCTTTGAAGTCAGGGTCTTGAATGGCCTGGATGGTAAACACCACGTCGTCCGCGGTGAGAGGCTGACCATCGTGCCAGAAAACATTTGAACGGAGGCGGAACGTGTAGACTGTCCCGTCTTCGGAGACCTGGTAGTCTTGGGCGAGGTCAGGGACGATTTCGCTCTTTTCGTTCAACTTGGTCAGGCCGCTGAATATGAGGGCGACCAGGTCCGAGTCTACCTGATTATAGTGACATAGAATCGGGTTTATGTACTGCGGGGCTCCGACCAGGCCTTCGATGTAGGTCCCGCCCCGGTCTGGTACAATTACGGTTGTGAGTCTAGAGGCTAAGTAGGCGACCAGAACGAGAAGCAGGATAATGCTGGTCAACACCACAAGGGCTTGCCATCGAAAGTAACGCTGCATTCACGTTATTTGGTGACCATCACGGTCAGCAGCGAGAACAGAAAGAAAGCGATGGACAGGCCAATGGTGATTTGGTAGATGGTCTTTTCAAAGCCGCGTCGGCTCTTGTAGACCGCGCCGTCGCTGCCGCCAAACAGACCGCCCAGCCCGCCGGCGCCTTTGGCCTGTAACAGAATGATCCCGATGAGTGACACCGAGATGATGACCTGGATAATATAGAAATAGATTTTCAAAGCTGAAGACTCTCCCCTCGTGCCAAATGTTGATTGAGCCTGGTCAATGAATTTGGCTGGTCAATCCGCAGGGTTATTATAGCCAGAACACTCAGTTTGTCAAAGGGCCGTGGACACGGGGGTGCATTGCAAGAAGCGGGCGAGAGATGAAGTAGGGCGGCTTTCCATAGCCGCCAAGAGCGCGGCAGGTATGGAAACCTGCCCTACGGTGCGATCAACCCGCCATCTGAAATGCACCCGGACACGGCACACGCAACATCACCACGCAAAATGGCGTCCAGCTCGGCAAAGGTGGGGCCTTCCCAACGATAGACTTCCATATCAACGCGATCGTCAGCGCCAAAGCGAATGCCCTCCGCCTCCAACAGGGCGCGCTGTAAGGCGGCGCTGTGGGGGCTGCTGGTGTTGGTGATGCGCCCGCGGTAATTGATCACCCTTTGCCACGGCACCTGTGTCCCTTCGGGCAAGCCATGCAGCGCCCAGCCTACCGTCCGGGCGGCATGGGGCGCGCCCAACAGGGCCGCGACCTGCCCATAGCTGGCGACTTTGCCGGCCGGAATGAGCGAGACAAGCTGATATACCTGCTCAAAAAACCGGGACATCCATGCCTCCAGCTCGAAGCGGTTACGGTTCACCTCTGACGGACATTTCTCTGCTGTCGTGACCGGCGGACGAGATACCTGCGCTCCCGATGGAGCATTCGCGAACACGATCATACAATGCGAACTTGAACCATGTTGGTGCTGGCCTGTTCGCCAAAAGGCGCGCTGGCGGTGATGATGACCAGTTCGCCGGATTTGAGATTAAGCTCCTGCGCAGCTATGGCTATCGAACGGCAGATGATCTCGTCCGTATTGGTGCTGTGCTCGATCAGTCGCACTTTGACGCCCCAGGTCAGGGCCAATTGTCGGCAGGTCGTCAGATTCGGTGTCGTGGCGAAGAGAGGAGACCTCGGACGGTATCGGGCGACCAGTCGCGCCGTCTGGCCTGAACGGGTGGGGCAGATGATGGCGGCAGCGTGCAATTCCTCGGCCATTTCACAGGCCGTTTGGCTGATGGCATCGGTGACTGTGTTCGCTCGCGCTTCAACAGCTCTGTAGCGCCATTGTGCGTAAGGGAAATTGTCTTCGGTGACCGTCAGAATATCGGCCATCGTCCGCACGACGTTCACCGGATCTCGGCCAATGGCCGTCTCCCCGGAGAGCATGACGGCGTCAGTGCCATCCAACACTGCATTGGCGACGTCGCTCACTTCAGCCCGGGTGGGGCGCACATTCTGAGTCATGGAATCCAGCATCTGGGTGGCGGTAATGACCGGCTTGGCTGCCTGAATGCACTGGGCGATGATGTGTTTCTGATAGATCGGCACTTTGGGCAGCGATGCCTCCACTCCCAGGTCGCCGCGCGCGACCATGACGCCATCGGCGACGGCCAGAATATCGTGAAAGTGCTCGACGGCTTCCATCTTCTCAATTTTGGCGATGATCGGGACTGTCCGCCCCACATCTGCCATTGCCTGGCGGAGAACCTGCACGTCCTCCGCCGTGCGCACGAAGGACTGAGCCACGAAATCCACTCCCTGTGCCAGAGCAAAGGCCAGGTCGTGGCGGTCCTTGTCGGTTACAGCGGGCAGGCGGAGCTGCCCGCCGATGAGTGAAACGCCTTTGTTGCTCTTCAGAATGCCGCCGTTCACGACTTCACAACGGGCCCGTTCGCCTTCAACCGCCACAACTCTCAGTTCGATCAGACCGTCGTCTAACAGGATGCGGCTGCCTGGCTGCATGGCGCGGATGAGTTCGGGGTGAGGGATGTACACCTCTTTCCCGTGATGCGTCAGAGGTGTTGATGTGAGGGTGAGCGATTCGCCTGCCGTCAGATGCATCTGGTCGTGTTCGAGCTTGCCGACCCTGAATTTCGGCCCCTGCAAGTCGGCGATGATAGCCAACAGGCAGCCTTCTTCTTGGGCCAACTGGCGCAACAGGCTGATGTTGCGTGCGTGATCGGCCTGGTCGCCGTGGGAAAAGTTGATTCGGGCTGCGTTCATTCCGGCGCGAAGCATCTCACGCAGGATGTGTTCTTCTCCAGAAGCTGGGCCGATGGTACAGATGAGTCTGGTTCTTGGCATGGGGCGCGCTCCATCAGACATTCTGGGCGGGGTCGCCGGCCAGGCTGGGCAGCCAGATGCGCCTGGATTGGTAGAAGTAAATGAAGCCAGAGATGGCCGATACGGCTACCGCCAGGCCCATGACCCACAAATTATAGGGCCACTGCATGATGACGGCAATCAGGGCAATCCAGGTCAGGGTGGTCTTGTGCTTGCCCCACTGGTTGGCGGGGATAACCGTCCTTTCGGCGGCGGCGAAACTGCGCAGTCCGCCCAGCAGCGTATCGCGGAAGAGAATAACCAATACCATCCACTGCGGCACAAGTCCCCGGTCGGTAAGGGCGATCAGCCCTGAAAAGACGAAGATCTTGTCAATGGCCGCATCCATGTAGATGCCCAAGGTGGACACCTTCCCTTCTTTCCGCGCCAGGTAGCCGTCCAGGGTGTCAGATAAGGCGGCCAGGACGATGGTCAATGAAGCCAGCCACGGGGCATACGGCGAGGGCCAATAGATCAGGAGGATCAGCAGCAGGCTCAACGGCAGCCTGCTGAAGGTCGCCAGATTGGCTTTGGTCATGCTCATCTCCTCATTGGAGCAACAAGAGGGCTTCCTGTCGGAGGCCCTCTCAGTGCTGATACACACTGGCGGGAGGGGTGGGATTCGAACCCACGGTGGAGTAAACCCCACAACGGTTTTCGAGACCGCCCCATTCAACCGCTCTGGCACCCTCCCGTAATGTCACTGTGTCGTTTTCCGCTGTGCCCATCTCGACCAGCGGGGGACATTTCCTTCGCGCAAGGCCGTGAAGAATTCGCTCATCAGAGCGGCCACTTCAGCCTGCAGGACGCCGCTTCGCACATCAACGGCATGATTGAACCGGCTGTCTCGCAACAGGTCAACCACGGATCCTGCCGCGCCGGCTTTCGGGTCATCAACGGCGTACACCAGTCGGGCCAGCCTGGCCTGGAGCATGGCGCCGGCGCACATCGGGCAGGGCTCCAGGGTACAATAGATGGTCACGTCGCTGAGTCGCCAGCCGCCCAACACGCGAGCAGCTTCGCGGATGACCAGCAGCTCGGCATGGGCGGTGGGGTCACGTTGGGACTCCTTTTGGTTGTGGGCGCGCGCCACAATCTCGCCCCGATAGACCGCCACGGCCCCAACCGGAATATCTCCAATGGCCGCCGCCCGCGCCGCTTCCGCCATCGCCTCGCGCATGAAAGATTCGTCGTTCATGACTGGGGATTATTATACCACACGGCCTGTATATCGCCAAACGCCACCGCCGCGGGGGTGCATCCAGAATTTTGGGCGAGCCGTAGGGCAGGTTTCCAAACCTGCCGCCGTAGGTCGGGTATGGAAACCCGACCTACGGCTACGTCATGCTGAGCGCAGCGAAGCATCTCTTTTCACGATGTACAACGAGATTCTCCGCTGCCCCTTCGCTGCGCTCAGGGCTTTGGCTCAGAATGACGGTCAAAGCCGTTAGACGGCTATCGAAAACGGCGTAGGCATTTGCTCCCTTAAATTTCGGACGCACCCCCGCGGGGGTGCATCCAGAATTTCAGGCGAGTTAGGAGAAGCCTCGGCTGCGTCATGCTGAGCCAACAATTTTCGCCTTCGAGACGGAAGTGTGGTATAATGGCTGCCCGCAGATGGAGATTCATATTACTTAAGGAGATTGAACTGTTATGAAAGACTTTGACGGTCGGGTGGCGTTGGTGACGGGCGGCAGCTCGGGCATTGGAGCGGAGACGTGCAGGATGCTGGCAGAGAGAGGGGCAGCGGTGGCCGTGCATTACAACCGCAGCCGCGAGGCCGCCGAGAACCTGGCTGAAGAGCTGCGCGGCCTGGGCGTGCGGGCCATCGCCGTGCAGGCGGATGTAACCAAACGCGACGAAGCCCACCGCATGGTGGCCCAGGTGCGCCGCGAGCTGGGCAAAATTGACCTGCTGGTCAACAATGCCGGCAATATCTTGGGGCGGGTGAAGATCGTGGATGAAACAGGCGACCTGTGGCAACGCACCCTGGATTTGAACCTGAGCAGCCTGATGTGGGTCACCCAGGTAGCGGTCCAGGACATGCTGGCGCAGAAATGGGGCCGCATCGTGAACAATTCTTCGGCGGGCGCGCGTCTGGGCGGCGGCTTTGGAGCGGCTGCTTATGTGGCGGCCAAAGCCGGCGTCATGGGGTTGACCAAGGCCATGGCCAAGGAGTTTGGGCCGTACAACATCAACGTCAACTGCGTGTTGCCCGGCTGGATTGACACGCCGTTCCATGTCAAAGCCAACACCGGAGATTTGAGCAATTTTGTGGATACCATCAACCTTGGGCGGATTGGTACACCGGCTGAGGTGGCCTCGGTGATTGTATTCTTGTTGTCCGATGGGGCCAAATACATGCAGGGCGCCATGCTCGATGTCAACGGCGGCAACTACATGCCCTGAATTAGATGCGAGAGTTGTATCGTTTGGGTCGGGATTGGGGACATGGCGGGAGCAGCCGTAGGTCGGGTTTCCATACCCGACTACGGCGGCAGGTTTGGAAACCTGCCCAATGCAGTTTCTTAAGTAGCGGGTGAGAGGGTAGAGGATGCCAATCTATGACATCAGTGTACCGGTTTTCCCTTCAATGGCGACCTGGCCGGGCGACCCGCCGGTACGGGTATCGTTGGAACGCAATCTGCGCGAGCACGGCTATGATCTGTCGTATATTGCGATGGGCACGCACAGCGGCACCCATGTCGACGCGCCACGCCATGTGGACGGAAATGGCTTGACTGTTGATCGCCTGCCTCTGGATGTGTTGATAGGCAAGGCGTATGTCTTCGAAGTTCAGCCGTTAGACGGCTGGGCCATCCGCGCCGAAGAGCTGGCGAACCTGGGCGTTCCCGCCGATGCGACGCGGATTTTGCTGAAAACGTCCAATTCTGAGCTTTGGCGTGTGGGCCCACAGGAGTTCGAGGACTACTTCGTCTACCTGAGCAGACAGGCGGCCCGTTGGTTGGCGGGGCGAGGTGTTCGGCTGGTTGGGATCGACTATATGTCGGTGGATGCCTACAACGACGCAGGCATGGCAGCTCACCGCGAGTTGCTTGGAGCAGGCGTGGTGGTGGTTGAGAATTTGGACCTGAGCCAGGTGCAGCCCGGCGTCTACCAACTGGTGGTGTTGCCTCTCAAATTGAGAGACCTGGAGGGCGCGCCGGCTCGGGCCGTGCTGTTTCGCTGAACGGACACAAGGCCCTATACTATGCTTGCCGAAATCCTGAACGCACCCGCGTAAGCGTGGCCTGCGCGCTCCAAAGCGAAGGAACGTGACTTACAAACTTATGTATCTGAGGAGGGAATGATTGATGCAGCTTTGTCGCTTTTCACTGCCAGGAAAGGGCGCGCGTTTGGGCGCGGTCGCCGAGGGGATGATCTATGACCTGACCGCCACCGGCCAGCCGGCGTTTGCGTCCATGGCCGATTTTCTGATCCACACGGCCGGGCATACGCCCGAGCAGCGCTTCCGCTTGGTCGCCGACGCGCTGAAGGGTCAGTCGCCCGCATTCAAGTGGGCCGAGCTGGACCGCGAACCCGCCGAAGATGTCGCCCACCTGTTGGCGCCGATTGACCAACAGGAGGTGTGGGCTTCCGGTGTGACGTATCTGATCAGCCGGGATGCGAGAGAGGAAGAATCAGGCCAGAGCAACATCTACAATCGGGTCTATGACGCCGAGCGTCCGGAGCTCTTCTTCAAAGCGACCCCGCATCGAGTGGTCGGCCACCGCGATTACATCTTCGTGCGCAGCGACTCGAAATGGAGCGTGCCCGAGCCGGAGCTGGCGCTGGTCATTGCGCCGAGCATGGCCATTGTTGGTTTCACAATTGGCAACGATGTGAGCTCGCGCGACATCGAGGGCGAAAACCCGCTATACCTGCCCCAGGCCAAGGTTCACCTGCGCTGTTGTGCCCTTGGCCCGGCGGTGACATTGCGCCAGAGTGAGACCGTGCCCGATGGCCGCAACCTCGATATTCGTTCGGTCATCTATCGCGGCGGGAAGCCCGTCTTCGAGGGCCAGATCAGCACGTCGCGCATCAAGCGAACGTTCGAGGAACTGGTCAAATACCTGGGGCGCGACCAGGCCTATCCGAAAGGGGTTGTGCTGCTGACCGGAACTGGCATTGTGCCCTCCAATTTCGACCTGACCGAGGGCGATGAAGTCGAAATCACCATCGCTGAGATTGGCACACTGCGCAACCCCGTGCGCCGCGCGCCCGGCGACCGGCAGTAGGTTCAGGCCGTTGACCATGTGGCGGAGGAGGGGCGTATTCGAACTGCGCCTCTCCCTGTTTGGAGTCGCGCCGCGGTGAGCGATGTCGTGCTGTTGGTGATGTCCGGGGGATCGCGAGCTTCTGCGTTGGAGCGATTGGTCACCGAGGCGCGAGAGGCAGCCGTTCAGGACACAGTAGAGCGGGCGATGGCCGCGCCATCTATCGGCCGCATCGTGGTCGCCACCGACTCGCACGTTTTGGCCGACCGGCTGAAGGGGTTGCCGGTCGAAGTTGACCTGGACGCACCAGACGAGCCGTTTCACTTCGGCAGGCGGCTGGCGGGATGTATCGAGCGACACCAGATGCGCCGCATCCTCTACGTGGGCGGCGGAAGCGGCGTGTTGCTGACGGCCGAAGACCTGGATGAGATGGCCCGCCTGGTGGCAGGGCCCGAACCGCGCCTGGTGGTCAACAATTTCTTCTCGGTGGACTTTGCGGCGTGGACGCCCGCCGATTGCCTGGCGAGCCTTGCTTTGCCCGAACATGACAACGCTTTGGGTTGGCTGTTGGGGCAAGACCCGATCCGGGGCAGCGGCATACTGCCCACGGTAGCGCTGGAAAGAAGGGCTGCGACGCAATTCGATATAGATACGCCGCTCGACCTGCTGCTGGTGCGTGCGCATCCCGCGGTCGGACGCCACCTGCGCGGCTATCTGGCCGGGCTGGATTTGTCTGCGCCTCATCTGGAACGGGCATGGCCTTACCTGGCGAACAAACAGGCCGAGGTCGTGTTCGCCGGACGGATCGGCGCCGAGACATGGGCCTATCTGGAGCGCAGGTGCGCCTGTCGGACGCGGGTGTTCGCCGAAGAACGGGGCATGAGGGCCGACGGACGGCTGGCTCGCGGAGAGGTGCGTTCTCTGTTGGGCCTGTTGATGGCACACGTTGGTTTGAAAGGGGGCTTCGACGCCCTGGCCCAATTGGGAGACGCGGCCTTTGTGGACAGCCGCGTGCTTTGGGCGCATTTTGGACGCTGGCCGCCGCCCCAAGAACGCTACCTGTCTGACCTGGGCCGGGCGGATGAAATCGAGGACGAATGGCTGCGGGAATTCACCCTGGCGGCCTTCCGTGCGCCCATCCCTATCGTACTGGGTGGGCACTCGCTGATGTCGGGCGGGCTTTACGCGCTGCTCGAATCGAAGGGCTTGGCCTGAACGATTTCGTAAATGCCTCGCGACTCATGAACGTGTCCTGATGAAAAAAAGGAGATGAATTTGGAACTGACGATCAAAGATACCCTGCGTGAGGAACTGCGCGCGCTGACCGCGCTCGACGGCGCGCCGGGCTTCGAGCAGGCGGTGGTGGCGTATCTCCGCGATGCCCTCACGCCGCTGGTTGACTCGCTGGAAATAGACACGATGGGCAACCTGTATGCCCTGCGCCGCGGGCGAGGCGCTGCCCCCCGATTGGCGCTGATGGCCCACAGCGACGAGATCGGCGCGCTGGTCAAAAGCATCGAACCGGACGGCTTCCTACGCATTGCCCGGCTCGGTGGCATGATGCCGGCCCTGATGGTGGGGCGGCAGGTACGGGTCAACGGCCATTTCGGCGTGATCGGCGTGCGTTCCGGCCACCTGCAACTGGCCGGCAACGAGTCTGCCATCCCAACGGTGGCTGACCTGTACGTGGATGTCGGCGCCAGAAGCGATAGGGAAGTCGCCGACATGGGCATCAGGGTCGGCGACCCGCTTACCTGGTACAGTCCTCTGTTGACGCTCAGCAATCCAGACCTGGTCACCGGCAAGGCCATTGACAACCGGCTGGGCTGCATCGTGCTGTGGGAGCTGCTGAAAGCCCTGAAGGGCATCACACCAGCCGGCGATGTGATGGTCATCGTCGCGGTGCAGGAGGAAGTGGGCAGCCGCGGGGCCAGAGTGGCCGCTCAGCGGGCGCGGCCCGACTACGCTCTGGTGCTCGATACGTTCATGGCCGGCGACACACCTGATGTCAGCTATTACACGCAGATGCCGGCGGGCATCGGACGGGGGCCGGTGTTCTTGCTGGCTTCCGGTGACAAAACATTGGGGCATCTGATTCACCCCGCGCTCAAGCGTTGGATGGTGGACACCGCCGAACGGGAGGGCCTTCCATATCAGTTGTCAACTATGGTGGAGATCAGTTTTACCGATTCCTCGGTGGTTCATCTGAGCCGCGAGGGTGTCCCGACCGGCGGTTTGGGTTTGTCTCGCCGCTATTCCCATTCGCCGGTAGAGCTGGCGGACTTGAACGATGCTGTTGTCGCGCTGCGGTTTCTACGCGCGTTCGTGGAAGACATGGAACAGCATCGGGACCTGAGCTTTGTCTAGAGAAGAAGCGGCAGGTATGGAAACCTGCTCTACGCGGCTGGCGACACCCACTCATTCCGTGAGGCATTTGGGGGAGGTGATATCGTCATGAGACGTTCTCATTCAGCATTGGCCCGTTGAGCGAAGAGGTCCACATGGTGACCATACGCGCCATCAATTCGGTGGGGAACACGATTGAATACCATCTCCTGGTCAAACCATTGGGATTTTACAAGGTCTATATGCCTTTGGTGGTGAAATGAGCGATTATCTTGGCTAAGGAGGAAATGTCCGTAGATGCATACCAGAGTGGCGATTGTAACCGGCGGCGGGGCCGGTATTGGACGGGCTATCGCGTTGCGGCTGGCAAGCGACGGCCTGGATGTAGCGGTGGCAGACATCAATCTACCGGCGGCGGAGGCGGTCGCTGAGGAGATCCGCAAACTGGGCCGCCGCAGCCTGGCAATCCAGGTGGATGTGTCCAAGCCAGCCGAAGTCTATCGGATGGTGGACCAGGTGGTCGAAACACTGGGGCGGCTGGATGTAATGGTCGCCAACGCCGGCGTGGTGCGGGGGATGCCGCTGCAAGATGTGACCGAAGAGGTCTGGGATTTACACATGGATGTCAATGCCAAGGGAGTGTTCTTCTGCGACCAGGCAGCCGCCATCCAGATGATCAAGCAAGGGCAAGGGGGCAAGATCATCAATGCGTCGTCCGGAGCTGGCCGTCGGGGCAGCAAGAACCTCTCGCCCTACTCGGCCAGCAAGTTCGCCGTGGTGGGCATCACCCAATCGTTCGCCGCAGAACTGGCGCCCTATCAGATCACGGTCAACGCCTATTGTCCGGGCATCGTGGATACGCCAATGTGGAAAGCTCTGGATCAGGATTTCGAGAAGATTGGCGCGGAGAGGATGGCCGAGAAGGTCGCCGGGACGCCGCTTGGCCGGGTGCAGTCCCCTGAAGACGTAGCCAACCTGGTCTCCTTTCTGGCCTCCGACCAGTCAGACTTCATTACCGGCCAGGCCATCATCCAGGATGGGGGGCGCATTATGTTCTAAATTCTACCATTTGTACAATTATGTACCAGTGTGATATAATAGCAGGTGCGTGTATTGGGATGTGTGCTGATAGAGGAGGCGATGACCATGAAGAAATGGTTTGCCGTCGCACTGCTGTTGGCGACATGGTGCGGCCTATCGGTTTGGGGCCCTGCGACGCTGTTCGCCGAGGAGCCGTCCCAGACGCGGCCTTACTTCCCCGTGTGTGAGGAGCGCCGCGACAACCCGACGGAATACGACCGGTGTGTGGGCGATGAAATCAACAAACAGTTGGCAGACATGAACAAACAGGATCAGCTTGATCTCAGCCGCTGCAACGAATTTCTGATACCATACGACAAGGCCAGGTATGAGGCCTGCGTCGGGGAGGAGTTCAACAAGTTCCCCGAATATGGGCCCGAGGTGAAGGCGCAGTATCTGGCTGGTCAGCCGTGGGCCTGGCCGGACCGGGAGCCGCTGTGGTGGGACGATTTCTTCCCCATGACCACGCCAGAGGCTCCGGCTGAGGGCATCGTCCGCTGGTGGGAGAATGGCTTTGTCGTGACGCCCGAGCCGCCCCGCGCCGGACTCGGATATTCTGGGCGGAGCGCGCTATGGTCGAACACGCGCAGCCTTTACAGTCCGCCGCCCCTTGACTGGTGAGGGTACGGCCACGCGTGGGTGTCGGGATGCATTCGCAATTCTTGTGGAATTGTGGAATTCTGGATGTAAGCCTTTGTGGATTGATCGGCTGAGCTCCCCCACGGCGCGCGGGCGCGCCGCTCATGGGGGAAGAAACGGCCGTAGGTCGGGTTTCCATACCCGACTACGTCGGCAGATTTGGAAACCTGCCCTACGTCTACGGCTCTGCTGGCTAATTGATCGGCTGAGCAGTAAGTAAGGAGGATTTCCGTGAATAAAGTTGCTGGAGAACGCTTGCTCAAATGGCTGTTGTTGGTGTTCGTCGTGGCGGCGACAATGGCGTTCGCTCCTCATGGAATGGCGCGACAGGGCGGGAAGCTCGTCTACGGCCTCACCTTGTCGCCTTCGGGCATAGACCCGCATGTGAATGCGTCATCCGAGCTGGGCATTCCCCTGACCAGCGTCTACGACCCGCTGGTCTGGCAGGTGGGCGAGGGCCAGTTTGCGCCTGGCCTGGCAAAGTCGTGGGAAATCTCGCCGGATGGGCTGACGTACACGTTCCATTTGCGAGATGACGTGACGTTTCACGATGGGACGCCGTTCAACGCCGCGGCGGTTAAGGCCAACTTTGAACGGATTGTTGCGCCAGAGACCCGCTCGCAAAAGGCCGCGGTGATGATCGGCCCGTATGCCCGAACCGAAGTGATAGACGATCACACGGTGCAGGTCATCCTGAATGAGCCTTTTGCCCCATTCCTAGACGCGGTCAGCCAGGTCTATGTGGCGATGGCTTCACCGGCCGCGCTACAGAAATGGGGCCAGGACTATCAGATGCATCAAGTCGGCACCGGCCCATTCCAGTTCAAGGAGTACATCCCTGGAGATCATCTTACGCTGGTGGCTTACCCGGATTACCATTGGGCGCCGGATTTCTTTCAACATCAGGGCCGTGCGTATTTGGACGAAATCGAGTTTCGCTTCTTCACCGAGCCGGCGATCAGGCCGCTGGCCTTGGAAGGAGGCGAGGCACATGTGATGGGCGAAATTCCGCCGCAGTATGCACCTCGTCTGGCCCAAAATCCCGATTTTGAATTGATGCCCATCGCCATTCCCGGTCAGTCGCTACAGATGTTCATGAACACCCAGCGCGCGCCAACGGACGACTTGAGGGTTCGTCAGGCGCTGCTCTATGCGACCGACCGCGAGACGCTGGTCAAGACCATCTTCGGCGGTTTCTCACCTGTGGCCTGGGGGCCATTGAGCTCCAACACACTTGGCTTCAACGAGTCTTTGGTAGGCGCGTATCCCTTCGACCCAAGTCGCGCTGCGGAGTTGTTGACTGAGGCCGGCTGGAGCGACCAAGATGGAGATGGCATACGCGAAAAGGATGGGCAGCCACTGCGTCTTGACGGCTACCTGATGACCTGGGGCTCTTTGCCGGAGGTAGGCGCGCTGTTACAGGCCCAGCTTCGGCAGGTGGGGGTTGATTTGCAGAACAGGACTGTTGCCTACCCGGCCGCGCTGGATGCCGCGCGACAGGGCCAGCATCATCTCATACCGTTCAATCTCAGCAGTTCCGACCCGGACATCTTGCGGACATTCTTCTACTCCGGCAACGCGCCGGCTGGCTTCAATTGGTCGAAGGTAGCCGATGCTGAACTGGACCGCCTGCTGACCGAGGGAGCACGCACGCTGGACAACGAGCAACGGGTCAAAATCTACGGGGAAGTCCAGCAACGGATTATGGACCTGGCGCTGATCATCCCGATCCGCGAATATGTGAACATCAACGGTGTGTCGGGTCGAGTGAAGGGTTTGCGGTTCGACGTGCGGGGCTGGTTCCCTCTCTTGTACGATGTTTATCTCGAACCGTAAAAAAGCCCGGCGGTTGGGGTATGACCATCCGGGCGACTCGAGCGGGGAGGTAAGAAGGTTAGCGCCTTGTCTAAGGCCTTGACCTCAGAAGTTCATTTGGGATGCCAGACCAGTCGAACATTGCGGTGCCTCGCTATTTGGCTGTCAACAATTCACTGGGCCAAATTCAGAGTTGTTTTGTTTCTACCACCACCAGCCGCCCCAGTAAGGATAGTAATAGCAATAAGTGTAGCAACTGGTGTAGTAGCCATACCAGTAGGGATAGCCGCCGCCCCAGTACGGGTAGTAGCCTCTCCAATAAGGGTACCAACCACCCCACGGATAAGGACCCCACGCCGAGGCAACCGAAGTCAAGACCGCCCCGAGCAGTAGGGCCACCACGAACGCCACAACCAACAGTTTGACATATCTAGACATGTGTTTCCCTCCTTAACTTATGCTTAGCGGTCACATCGCCAAAATGAACTTCTTACGCTTTGATTATATCACACTTTGTGCGAAAATGTCAATGGAATTGGTATAAAATTTTTCCCATATTTCATTCCTATACCAAATCTTAACTAAATCTCTACCAAGATTTCACGCTCACCGAAGCGCCGGCTCAGTCGCGGAAGAACTCGACGATTTCCTTCTCCTCCTCTTCAGCAGCCATTACCTCGATGAAAGTGACCCGATTCCAGGAAAAGATGAAGGACGTGCATTGCTCATCAATGTAATTGAGCGGTTTGCCGTCCTTTCTTCGTGGGTTGATGCACTTGAAACTGGTGTCCTGCGGGCCGGGCAATTCCTCCATTTCAGCCACGAAGGGGTCTTCGTTTTGAAGGTGTATGATCACTGTGTACGCCATCTGTTTCTCCTGTCCATCAAAAGATGACTTTGATGCTCATTTTGCCCAAGTGAATGATGTCGCCGCTTTTCAAAGGCTGAGCCAGAAAAGGCGAAAGTTGCTTCCCATTGACGAAACTGCCGTTGACGCTGCCCAGGTCTTCAATGACTACATTTGGTTGCTGACAGAAAATTCGGGCATGGCGACGGGATACACCTTGCGCTGCTCCGCCGTAATCGGTCAGGTCGACTTCCGGGTAATTGTTGTTGGCCGGATCCTGACGGCCAAGCAAGATCTCCTTGTTCAACGGCAAGGTGAGACGATGTCCCTGTTGCCCGATGATCAGAGTAAGAGCAGGTTGGCCAGCGGGGATGGGGGCGCTCTGTTTCACGGGAGTCCTTCGCTCCTGCTCTATCGGCGGACTCTCACGTAACGCTGCCAGCTTGTTCGGTTTACCGAGATTGAATGCTTCGGTAGTCCGGCTGTTTTCACCGAGATATTCCCCGCACTCACTGCAATAGAGCGTGTTAAGCGGGTGCATCGCCCTACAGTTGGGACACTGAATCATAGTTCACACCTCACAAGTGTCCGTACCGGATTTGTTTAAGGACAGGCTGCGTGTGCCATACTTGAGCTTCTTCTGCCCTTCCGGCGACAACACTCCGGTCTTGGCCAATGAACCGGCTTCCAGCAGAGCAGCGCGCGCCAGCTCGACTTCGCCCATATCAAGCAGACGGGTAGCCAGGACTTCCAGTCGGTGAGTGGCTTTCTCTATCTGCCCTTGCTCGATGTCGAGCATGGCTTTTTGCTGCAGGCGGTAGATGTTCACGCTGTTCAGAGTTGGGAGAAACCGCTCAGGCATCGTCACTGGTTCGGATAGAGTATCTGCGAACGAAACGAACAGCTCACGCTCGACGTTCCGCGTCGTACTGCTGCTCTTGGAGGCAATCTCTGCTGTCACCGTGAAATGAGCTGCACGATATTTTCCGGTTTGCTTGGCCGGCGGCAGCAACAGTTCCAGCAAAATGCTCTGTCCACCGCGAACACCCAATGCGCCGAGTTCGTATTTCTCGCCGAACGGGCTGAGTTGCTGCAAGATTGGGCTGATCCTGAAGACGCCGCACAGCGTCACCCCGTCGGGGATGCGGACGGTCAACTCGGCCTTTTGAGCCAGGACATCAGCCAGGCTTTCAATTTTTGTCTGAAAGAAGCGATTGATCTCTTCCGGCTGGGCCAGGTAGTGCGAGCTGCCGCCGCTGATGGCGGCTATCCGGTCCAACAGCTCGTCGTTCCAATCGGCTCCGATGCCGACCGTACTGACGCCAACCTTGGCCGCCAGGGCGTCCTGAGCCAGGTTGAGACACGCCTGCTCGTCGCCGTAGGTCTGGCCATCGGTCAACAGAATGATGTGGTTCACATATCTGGGAGAAAACCGACGCCTAACCTGTCGCAGGCCTTCCGCCAGGCCATGATAGATTTCTGTCCCGCCGCCGGCCTGAATATTGTTCAAGAGGCTCTTAGCTGAAATCTTGTTAATGTTGCTCTGGCTGGGAATGACCACCTGTGCGCGGTCATTGAACGCGACCAACGCAAAAACATCCTGTTCTCTCAAGTGGTCAATGATTTCTCTGGTGGATTCTTTGACTTTTTGTAGCCGTGCACCTTTCATGGATGTGCTGTGGTCAATCACCAGGCACAAATTGAAGGGTAGCCTGCCGGCCGTCTGGCCGCTGGCAACCGCAATATCCAATATGACATAAAGCATCTGGGGCTCGTCGAGGGCAAGCATCTGGTTCGCGCTGGGTGTGATGCTGAGTTGAATTCGGTCGTCGCTGGGGCTGGCGAAGCCCTTCTCTTTGCGCCAACGGTCGTAAGCGGCGCGTTGGGCGGGCGTCGACAGTGTGACGTAGGCTTCGTGGACATCGCGAAACATCTGCGTCAGATGGTCTTCCTCGGCAGTATCAGGATGGAAGCGACGCGCCAATGCCCGATACGCGCTTTTGATTTCTTCGTCCGTGGCATCAGGGCTGACGCCTAAGACCTCATAATAATCGTTATCGCCCCACATAGCGTACCTTCGAGATCAGATTCAAGTCTGGGACATCAAGACGATCATGCTGATGTTGTCATCGCTGCCGTGAGAGATAGCCAGGTTGGCGAGATGCGAACAGACCTCCCGTGGAGCGCTGTTCTTCTGAAAAGCATCGCTCAATTCTTGCTGCGTCACAAACCCCCATAAACCGTCGCTGCACAGCAAAATGTGCACGCCAGGCGCAATGTGATGATAGCGGATGTCCGGTTCTGGGGCAGTGGCTTGCCCCAAGGCCTTGTACAACGTGTGACGCTCCGGCAAGTTCACAATGTCTTCTGCGGACAGGCCTTCCAGTTCCATCAGCCTCTGACCCAACGAATGGTCTTCGGTAATCTGGTAAAGCGCACCCTTTTCGACGAAATAAGCCCGGCTGTCACCTATGTGGGCGACGTATGCCGTGCGGTCCAACAAGAGCAAGGCCGTGAGGGTGCTGCCGCCGCCATCGGTGTTCTCTCGGACAACGCGATTGGCCACTTCGACGGCCCTCGACAGGCTCTCGTTCAGGGGTTCGCTGGCTGCATCCTGAGACTGACCGGCCAGCATGGGCAGGTACACGGTTTTGATCAGATGTGCAGCGACTGCGCG
>DAOTYC010000026.1:0-7709 GCA_034435095.1 Anaerolineae bacterium
AACATGCAGGCAGCGGAACGTATCAAGCTTTTCCGTGAATCGGTCATTCGAGAGATGACCCGTATGGCGATGCAATATGATGCCATCAATCTCAGCCAGGGGTTCCCCGATTTTGACCCGCCGATGGAACTCAAAGAAGCGGCAGCGAAGGCGATTATGGACGGCAATAACCAGTATTCCCCAACCTGGGGCTATCCTGCCCTGCGCCAGAAGCTGGCCGAAGTGTTCACCGGGCGGCTGGGCTGGCCTGTTGACCCCATGCTGAACGTCACTGTGACGTGTGGCGTGACCGAGGCGGTCAATTCGGCGATGCTGGCCATGCTCAATCCTGGCGAGGAGATCATCATCATCGAGCCGGCGCATGAGAACTTCATTCCCTCCGCCATTTTCGCTGGGGCAAAGCCAGTTCCTGTGCCGTTGGAAGCGCCGGAGTATCATCTGGACCCGGAACGGCTCAACGCGGCCATTACGCCGCGCACCAAAGCGGTGCTGTTGAACACGCCCCACAATCCAACCGGCAGGGTCTTTGATGCGCAGGAGATGGCCGGCTTTGCCGAAGTCGTGGCGCGCCACAATTTGGTGGTCATCACCGATGAAATCTACGACCATATCCTGTACGATGGCCGCCAACATGTGTCGCCGGGCAGCCTGGAGCTATTGCGCGACCGCACCATCACCATCAGCGGGCTGAGCAAGACGTTCGCCATCACCGGCTGGCGATTGGGGTTTGTGATTGCGCCCACCCATCTGTCAGCAGCCGTGCGGCCCGTGCACGACTTCCTTACGGTTTGTGCGCCCACGCCTTTGCAGGTGGCAGCGGTCACAGCGCTCAATCTCCCACAGGCATACTACGATGGCATGACAGCCGACTATCATCGGCGGCGCGATATGATGATGGGCATCCTGGAAGAGATGAATTTCACCGCTCCGACACCGGAAGGTGCGTATTATGTGCTGGCCGATTACAGCCAGGCGCCCTTCCCAGAGGCCGCGTGGGATTCTACAACATTCGCCAAGTGGATGGTGAAAGAAATTGGCATCGCCGTCGTGCCCGGGACAGTGTTCTACTCCATCCCTGGTTATGGCGAGCGCAGCGTGCGTTTTGCCTTCCCCAAGCGGTTCGAGACATTGGAAGCCGCTGGAGCCAAACTCAAACAAATGCACAAAGGATAGTGCCAGACCGGATTGATAGGGTCGCTCCTGATTTCGGTGGTCAAATGTGGTGTGAGGAACGGGAGGCACCATGATTCAATTGGGTTTCGTCAGCGCGATTCTGCCCGACCTTTCGTTGCATGAGGTAGCAGAGTTCGCTGCGCAAGAGGGCTTTGACTGTGTTGAGGTGATGTGTTGGCCGGTGGGCCGGGCCGAACGACGCTATGCGGGCGTCACCCATATTGACGTGACCGACCTGTCGCCTGGCCAGGCCAAAGACATCGTGGGCATGATGCAGGAACGGGGCATCCGCATCAGCGGCTTGGGCTACTATCCCAACTATCTGGTCGCCGACCCCGCCGAAGCACAGGTCTATATTGACCACTTCAAGCGGGTCATCGAAGCAGCGGCAAAGCTGGGGGTCGGTTTGGCCAATACGTTCATCGGACGCGATTGGACGAAGTCGGTCGAGGACAACTGGCCGCGCTTCAAAGAGGTCTGGACGCCCCTGATTCGTTTCGCCGAAGACCATAACGTGCGGGTCGGCATCGAGAACTGTCCGATGGCCTTCACCGCAGACGAGTGGCCCGGCGGCAAGAACCTGGCCACGACTCCGGCCATTTGGCGGCGCATGTTCGAAGAAATCCCCAGCGCTCATTTCGGCCTGAACTATGATCCGTCGCACCTGGTCTGGCAGATGATGGATTACCTGAAGCCCCTGCGAGAGTTTAAGGATAAGATATTCCACATCCATGCCAAAGACGTGCGCCTCGACCGCCATCGCCTGGACGAGGTCGGAATCATGGCCTATCCGCTCCAGTTCTTCACGCCCAAGCTGCCGGGCCTGGGCGAAATCAACTGGGGCCGGTTCTTCTCTGTGCTGACCGACGTAGGCTACGACGGGCCGGTGTGTATCGAAGTGGAAGACCGCGCCTATGAAGGTTCGCTGGAAAGCCGCCGTGCCAGTCTGATCCAGGTGCGCCGGTTCCTGAAGAACTTCACGGTCTAAGGGGGCACTTATTTTGGATGTACCCAAACCTGTGGGGAAGTGAGGCTCTCGCACTCGCGGCGCGGGTCAAACGTAGCCTAACCGTAGGTTGAGCGTCGAGCAAGAGAGCCAACTCTGTAGTACACTGTAAGCAATTAAATAAACCTTTTCTCCTCCTAGTGGAAAGCCGAGAGCCCGGACCAACTCTCGGCTTTCATCTTGTTGTGAAACAGACCGCGCCCACAGCTTATGGAGACGAACACTTCAAGGCCGCATCCAGGTAGAGAGTATAGGGCTTGACCAGCTCCTTGAGTTTCCCTGTCACCGGCCCAAGGTCGGTCTCTTTGAGCGGTATCTGCACCGGCACGTCCATCTTCACTGGTAACGACTGGCTGACCGGCACAGTCAAGGCCAGATGGATGGGCAGACGATAGCCTCTCGGCAAAGTCAGGTTGACCCAGCCGTTGATGGTGCCGCCCTGGCCCGGCAAGTTCATCGTTGTCGGCCGATTGTTGAGGGGAACTTCCTGGGTGAGCTCGACCGTAATGTTTTTCTCCAACGGCAGATCAAACACCACGGGGATGTTCTGGTCTATGTGGATGGTGCGGACAATAACCGCGTTGTCCAGGTCATCAATCATCTTGTCAAGGTCGGCGATTGTCTTGCAAGCGACATCCTCTTTCAGGGCCTGGGGCGACTCGGGAAGCTGAAACTCAGGAAGCTGCAACCAGAGCTGCCACCCTATGACGCCCAGCCCGATCAACAGCAGGACGATGACCGACGTGACGGCGCAGGAGAACACAATCGCCAACTTTTCCACGGCCACGATGATTTTGGCAAGAACACCCATAATCGCCTCTCCTCGGGCTTACCACAGCCCCACCAATGGCTTGGTAACTTTAACCACCACTTGAAATATATAATACCAGTATATTGACACAAAGTCAACTCGTGAAAATATTTCTAGCTGGATTTATTTGTAGTTGCGGACAGAATGATGTAGAATCTGGCCTTGTCACCGGGTCGTAGAGCAACCGGCCTTGCGCCGCTTCGGTCGGTATCGCGCCGCGGCGGCCTGGGCCAGCTTGACTCACCTGAAAGATGGAGGTTTCAATGGCGCGTGTCATTTTCATGGGAACGCCGCAATTCGCCGTCCCGACCTTGAACCGCCTGATCGCCGACGGGCATGAAATCATCGTGGTGACCCAGCCAGACCGCCCCGCTGGTCGCGGGCGGACGCTCGAAATGCCACCGATTAAGCAAGTCGCGCTGCAGCATGGGCTGCCCATCTGGCAGCCGGAATCGGTCAACACCCCTGAGTTCGCGTCCTCCCTCGCCGACATACGGCCCGACGTCGGCGTGGTGGCTGCTTTCGGGCAGCTACTTGGCAGGCAGATACTGAGCATTCCGAAGCACGGCTATCTGAACGTCCATGCTTCGCTGCTGCCACGCCATCGAGGCGCTTCACCCATCGCTGCCGCCATTTTGGCAGGCGACACAGAGACTGGCGTGACCATCATGCTGATTGACGAAGGCCTGGACACGGGGCCCATATTGGCGCAGGCCGCCTGCTCCATAGACCCCTATGACACAACGGCCACTTTGGAACAGAAACTGGCGTCCTTGGGTGCGGAACTCCTGTCAGCCACACTGCCTCGATGGCTCGCGGGCGCAATCGAACCTGAATCACAGGACGATAGCCGGGCAACCATAGCGGCTCGCGTCCAGAAGAGCGATGGGCGCGTAGACTGGAACCTTTCGGCCGAGGTGTTGTGGCGCATGTGCCGCGCCTACAATCCCTGGCCGGGTTTGTTCACCTTTGTCGGAGACCGTCGCGTCAATTTGTGGCGGGTCCGCCCCATCGTGGACTGGGAGGGTGATGAACTGCCAGGCGAGGTCATCGCCGATTATGACGAGGAGCTGGTCGTCGCCACAGGCCGCGGCGCACTCGTGCTGGAAGAGGTGCAACTCGCCGGTAAGAAGCGCGTCTCTGGCCGCGACTTCCGCCGCGGACAGCGTGACCTCAAGCTGTTCAACTGAGCGGGGTAATCGGCTTATTTTTTGCAAACGGCCTGCAAATTCAACAACAGGTCGCTGTTGCCCAGCGCATCCTGCGCGGCGGCCTGTTCGGCGGCCTGTTTGCTGCGGCCCCGCCCTCGACCAATGACCTGCCTGTCCAGACGCACCTCTACCGTGAATTCCCTGTCGTGGTCGGGGCCGCTTTGCCCCACAAGGTGATAGGTCGGGGTTATCTGTGTCTCGGCCTGGATAATCTCCTGGAGCAGGCTCTTGGCGTCTCGGTCTGCCTGCGCCTGACAAACCTGCTCGGCCACTGGTTCGAACCGTCCGACCAACAGACGCCTGACTGTCTCCAGGCCCTGATCCAGGTACACGGCGCCCATCAGTGCTTCGAACGCGCCGCACAGATTGTTCGGTCGGTCCCGACCTCCGCTGGCAATTTCCCCGCGTCCCAGGCGAAGGTATCGGCCCAGCTCCAATGCCCGGGCTTGCGCCGCCAGGCTTTCCGTGCGCACCAGGGCCGCCCGCAGGCGAGTCAGATGCCCTTCGTCCATTTCTGGATAGTGATTGTACAGGAACTCGGCGGCGACGAAATCAATCACCGCGTCGCCCAAAAATTCCAGCCGCTCATTGTCGGTAAGGCGGTAATCAGGGCTCTCATTGAGGTAGGAACGATGGACGAGCGCGCGTTGCAGCAGGCTCTTATCCCGAAACGTGACGCCCAGCTTACTTTCAATTTCCACCAGATCTTCTACGGGTGCCGCCATCCTGTCTCACGCTCCGTCACTTTCCACCGGCCTGATGAGGTCGCCCTCTTTTACCCGCCCGCCGCGAATCACGCGGGCAAAGATGCCTTCGCGCGGCATAACGCAATCACCCGCCTGATAATATACCGCACAACGCTCATGGCAGACCTTGCCGTGTTGCGTGATTTCCAGAATCACCTCCGGCCCGACAGACACGCGCGAACCCAACGGCAGGCTCAGCAAGTCAATGCCGCGCGTCGTCAGATTCTCAGCGAAGCTGCCGAATCCAACGTTCAACCCCTTCGCGCGCATTTTGTCTATGCTTTCTTCGGCCAGCAGGCTCACCTGGCGATGCCAGTTCTCAGCGTGAGCATCACCCTCAATGCCCCAATCCTCGCGCAGAATTGCCTCGCGCTGCGGCCGCTTTCGCGTCCCTTTTCGCGTGCTGGTGCACACAGCCACTACAACACCTTCCATAAGCAAAGCTCCCCGATCTGCAATCGGTTTCAGAGGACAATTCGTTGGCTACGTCAGGCCGTAAAGACGTTGCATGCAACGTCTCTACTCCTCTTGCCACACGCCGCTTTTGCCGCCGCTCTTGTAAGTCAGGCGGATGCTTTCGATCCGCATCCCACGGTCTACCGCCTTACACATGTCATAAATCGTCAGCGCTGCCACGCTGACCGCGGTCAGGGCTTCCATTTCCACGCCTGTCTTGCCGGTGGTTTTCACCGTGGCGGTAATGTCAACCGCGCCCAGCCGTCCATCGGACGACAGGTTCGTGTCCAGATCCACGCTCACCTGGGTCAGGAGCAGGGGATGGCACATTGGGATCAGGTCAGGCGTCCGTTTGGCGCCCATGATCCCCGCCACACGAGCCACGGCCAGCACGTCGCCTTTGGCGATGCTCCTTTCCTCAATCAGCCGCAGCGTCTCGGGCAGCATGGTCACCCGCCCTTTCGCTACGGCCAGCCGCTCTGTGTCAGCCTTGGCGGTCACATCCACCATGCGAGCGTGGCCCTCTTCATCCACGTGCGTCAATTTTGCGGTCACGGATCCCTCCAACGCGCGATTATAGCACAAGGGGCCGATTCGCTCAAAATGAAAACAGCCGCTTTCCCCGAAGGGAAGCGGCTGTCGCAATGCGGCAATAGCAGGGTTGTTCTAGAGCTTCTTCTTGCAGAAGAACCAGTCGGTGCAGTCGAAGCCTTCTTTGAGGCGTTGCTCGGCTGCTTCGACAGTGTTGGGTGGTGGGACAATCACCGGGTCGCCCGGCTGCCAGTTGGCCGGCGTAGCCACACCGTGTTCGTCAGATGTTTGCATGGCGGTCAGAATGCGCAGAATCTCTGGCATATTGCGGCCGTTGCTCAGCGGGTAGTAGACCATCGCGCGCAGTATGCCCTTGTCATCAATGATGAACACGGCGCGCACGGCCTGAGTCGAAGATGCGCCAGGGTGCACCATGCCATACAACGATGCCACTTTCATATCCAGGTCAGCTATGATCGGGAAGGGGATTTTCACACCAAACTTCTCTTCAATCGTCCTCACCCAGGCGATGTGCGAGTAGTTGCTGTCGATGCTCAGCCCGATGAGCTGTGTGTTCAAGGCGGCAAACTGGTCGTTCATCCGGGCAAATTCGATGAACTCGGTGGTGCAAACCGGCGTGAAGTCCGCCGGATGCGAGAACAGCACGACCCATTTCCCGCGCAGACTCGACAGCTTCAGCGGGCCGTGTGTCGTGTTCGCCTGAAAGTCGGGCGCCGGCTCGTTCAAACGGGGCATACAGACTGCTTGTGTCATTTCTTCAGACATGTTCCTCTCTCCTTTTCTCTTTGTGTTATCCACACACCAATCCATAGTTAGTAATCATTACCAATATTAGTGTAGCACCTTTTGGTTTATTTGTCAAATGCCATCGCACAGAATTGACTTGTCCACCGATCTTGGCTACAATCGGGCCAGACAGATTAGCCCTGAAGGCAAACTCTTTCAGGACACTACTGCCATTTAGGAGACCAAAATGCCCAGACTCGTAGAAGTCAAACCATTGGACAATTACCAGCTCTGGATCAAATACTCGGATGGCGTTGAAGGGATTGTGAGCCTCTCCGAGTTCGTCGGCAGAGGTATTTTCCAACGATGGGACGACTATCGGGAGTTTCAGGTTGTAATCGGTGGCTAAGTACCGCCTCGTGCATTGGGCATGATTGTAGAGTGGGGAGCACAACATCAGAAAGAAAGGCCCTAAACTACTTAAACTAAAGCCAAAGTGAAACCCGCAGAGTTAGCGTAATGGGTGCATCCGAAATTTAAGGGAGCTGATGCCTACGCCGTTTTCGATAGCCGTCTAATGGCTCTGACCGCCATTCTGAGCTCCCCCACGGCGCGTGGGCGCGCCGCTCATTGGGGAAGAAACACCGCCCGATTCCGTCATGCTGAGCCGAAGGCGAAGCATCTCGCGCCGCCTGTGAGGGGACGACTCGCAATAGCATATTACAGGGGGATTACCGACATGGCTTCACCCAAGAGTTACCTGATCGATATGGACGGCGTGCTGGTGCGCGGGGCGACTCCCGTCCCCGGCGCTGACCAGTTCCTTGCCCGGCTCAGCGCCCGCGGAGCCCGGTATCTGGTCCTCACCAACAACCCCAACTACACCCCCGGCGACCTGGCCCACCGCCTGCAAACGCTGGGGCTGGACGTTCCGCCAGAACGCATCTTCACGTCGGCCATGGCCACGGCGCGCTTCCTGAAATCCCAACGGCCACACGGCACCGCCTTCGTGCTCGGTGAGAGCGGAC
>DAOTYC010000027.1:0-40716 GCA_034435095.1 Anaerolineae bacterium
GTTTGTACTTCTGTTGGTGGTAGGTGTGTTGTTCTCGATGGTCATGCCGGTTGCCGCCCAGGCCCCGACCGAGAAACCGGTCAAAATCTACCTGGTGGCGCACGCTGGCTGCTCCTTTGATTCGTTCTGGTGTGTCGTCGAGCAAGGCATCAAGGACGCCCAGCGAGACCTGAAGGTAGATGTCACCCTGATTACGCCCGAAAAGTTCGATATTGAGCAGACGGCGCAGGACATCGACCGGGCGTTGGCCGCCAAGCCGGACGGCTTGGGTGTGACTGTGACCGATGGCGTCCGTTTCGAGGAGCCTCTGATGCGCGCCATCAAGGCGGGCATCCCGGTGATCGCCTACAACACCGCCGATGCCCGGCCGCCTGAGCAGAGGATCCCGTACCTGACCTATATCGGCCAGGATGAGTATCTGGGCGGGTATCGCGGCGGCAAGAAGCTCATGGAAGCGCATGGTGGCAAGAAGGGCGTCTGCGTGAACCAGCAAGTAGGACACGTCGGCCTGGATGCCCGCTGCGCCGGCTTCAATGCAGCGCTGAAAGAAGCGGGCCTGACCTCGGAGACGCTGGCCATCTCGGACGATCCGGCCAAGTCAGCCCAGATCATGGAAGACTACTACACCGCCAATCCAGACGTAGACCTGTGGCTGACCCTCGGCCCGAACGGTGCGAACCCGTTCTACACCTTCATGGAGAATGCCGGCCTGAAGAAAGGCGACATCTTCCATGGCACCTTTGACCTCGGCCCTGAAATTGCGGCCAAGATCAAAGAGGGCGTGACCGATTTCGCCATTGACCAGCAACCGTACCTGCAAGGGTACATGGTGGTGCAATGGCTGGCCTGGATCAATCGGCTGGGCCTCTACCCGGCCTCCGATATTACGCTCACCGGCCCCGGCTTCATTGACCAGAATAACCTGCCGGTGGTGCAGGAGCTGGCCGGCACGTATCGGTAGGATAGAGACGCCACTCGACGACTGTCAGAGGGGGCAGGAAAGGGCTTCCTGCCCCCTCGACTTGAGGTTGTTCCCAGGATGCCGAGCAACGCACAGATCGTAGGAGAACACACATTGAGCGTGACTGCAAGCGCCGGCAAGCGAACCGGTAGTTGGCTGGGCGATTCGCCGATTCTGCCCCCGTTTTTGACATTTATGGGCACCTTCATCGTTCTTTCTCTGTTTGTGCCAAACTTTGGGACAATGCGCACCGTGTCTTCCTTCATCAGTGGTGCGTCAATCAACGCTATTGTAGTTATCGGTGTCACATTGTTGATGATCGCCGGCGAGTTTGACCTGTCGGTCGGCAGCATGATGGCCATGGGCGGCTATATTTTCGCCATGTTGGTGCTGGGCGGCCAATCTCCGGTCCTGGCCGTGCTGTTGGCGCTGATCGTCACGTCGCTGTTGGGCCTGCTCAACGGCATCCTTACCGTGACGACGCGCATCCCGTCATTTATCGTAACCTTAGGGACAAGGTCCATCTACCGCGCCGCGGTATGGATTCTGTCCGGCGGAGTGATGATTCAAACGACCGAAAAGTTGCCGGTGTTTGACACCTTAAATGGACGACTTGATCTAATCAACAACCTTTTTGCTGGCGCGAACTTTCGCATGGCGACGTTATGGGCTTTGGTGTTAGGGATTATCCTGCAAATCGCCTTAACCCGGTCTCAGTTCGGCAACCGTGTCTTTGCGACCGGCGGCAATCCTGGCGCAGCCGTGGCGCAGGGCGTCGACATCAAACAGATAAAAGTGATCTGCTTCACTATCACCGGCTTGCTGGCGGGTTGGGCCGGCGTATTGACGTTTAGCCAGTTCAAAACGGTTTTCGTCGCTACCGGCACCGGACTGGAACTCACGGCCATTGCATCTGCGGTGGTGGGCGGCACCATGCTGACTGGCGGGGTGGGCAGCATCATTGGCGGACTGCTGGGGGTGGCGTTGGTGAGCGCGCTACGATCTGGAGTCATCCTGTTGGGCTTACCCTCAGACAACTTCGAAGCCATTGTCGGCGTGACGATTGTCGCTGCCTCGATTTTGAACGAGCGAATTCGCCTTCGTTCCTGAGAGAACGGCCATCTTTTCAGGCGTTGGTCTAGAGACAATTTAAGGAGGCTAGATAAGCGTATGGTGAATGGCGCACAGAAGGACACTCCGCTGGTCATCATGGAGAAAATCGTCAAAACGTTCGGCCGGGTGACGGCGCTGGACGGCGTAGATTTTGAAGTCGGGCGGGCGGAAGTGATGGCCCTGTTGGGTGACAACGGCGCGGGCAAGTCCACCCTGATCAAGATTCTGACCGGCATCTATCCACCCACCAGCGGACGCATCATCTTCGACGGCCAGGAGGTGCAAATCCGCAGCTCGCGCGAGGCGCGTGAACTGGGCATTGAGACAGTGTATCAGGACCTGGCTCTGGTGAACACCATGAGCATCGGGCGCAACTTCTTTTTAGGACGTGAGCCGGTGCGGGCGATTGGGCCAGTGCCGTGGCTGGACATGCAGTACATTGCGGACCAGACGCGCCGCTCATTGGCCGATATTGGCATCAACATCCGTTCGGCCAACGACAAAGTGGGCAAGTTGTCGGGTGGGGAACGGCAGTCCATCGCCATTGGCCGGGCGGTGCACTTTGGGGTGAAGCTGCTGATTCTGGACGAGCCGACGTCGGCGTTGTCGGTGGCCGAATCGCGCAAGGTGTTGGACTATACGTTGAACGCCAAGGAGCGGGGGTTGTCGGTCATTTTCATCACGCACAACGTGCATCACGTCATGGCCGTGGCCGACCGGTACACGGTCATCCGGCATGGGCGGCGAGTGGGCACGTACAAGCAGGGCGAGATTTCCTACGACGACCTGTCGGACCTGATCACCGGCGAGCGAGAATATTAGGCCAGCGCCTGTCTACGAAAAACATCGGATTAAGACAGACTAAGGTTTCCACTCAATGTGATCATTGATGTGGTGCTTTTCAAACGTTGCCAATATCTCAGAGCAAAAGCGCTGCATTTCTTTGTCGTTCAGGGATTTCGCCAATTCGTACAAACGAATGAACATCTTCTTCCCGGTTTCGGTTTGCCTATAATTCTTTTTCCTGAAATTGTGGATTGAGCAAAGAGTCTGGCCGTTACTAACCTCTGCCTTGCCTCCCAAATCGTTGGGTATGATGTGATCGGCGTGGATTTCATAACCATCGTGTCGTCCGTGACCGCATATCACACACCGATAGTTGTCGCGTTTGAAGATTTCTTCCCTTTGCTGAGGCGTGAAATCATCAAGCTCTCGCTGCTTCACCGCATCAGGCTCATACCTGTAAACACCTTTTCGCACTTTGACCAGAAAGCCTCTCTGATGAAGCGCTCTGATAGCACGCCACGGATCTCGTGGCGGTGTCTCATGCGACTTCAACCACTGCTCTGTAACCCAGTCCACGACAGGACCATGCTCGATGTCTTCGTTCGCATGAGCATAAAAATACTCTAAGATAAGTTGGCTGATGCTTTTACTCCTCATTCATGTCCCCTAAGGGTAGGCGTTGTTGGTTTAGTTCCGGTGAAGATAGAATGCGCTTCATGGCAAGTTCGCAGTATTTCGGGTCAATCTCAACTCCTATTCCAATGCGATTGAGAACTGCTGCGGCGAGCAATGTGGTACCGCTGCCAAGAAATGGATCAAGCACCGTATCGCCGACAAAACTGAATAATTTGATGCAACGATACGGTAATTCATACGGGAACGGCGCAGGGTGCCCTATTTTTTTCTTACTCTCACCGCTGAATGTCCAGAGGCCATTTGTCCAATTTATGAATTCACTCTTGGTTATATCGGATTGCTTGCTCCCATTTGTCTTGCGCCATCGTTTCTTATAAAGTACCACTATAAGTTCAACCGGTGCAATAACGAACGGGGCAGCCGCGCTTAGCCAGGACCCCCATGCTGTTCGCCGCGAGATGTTCCCTTCATTCCAAACGATGGTAGAGTGATATTGAAACCCAATTTGCTTCGCGATTGACGTGACGTCGGCACCAACGCTTTGCTGACCACCTTTGTTCTTATCCAAGGGGATGTTCAAACAAAGTCTCCCGTCGTCTTTCAAGAACTGAAAACACCTTGACAGCCAGGCGCGTGTGAAATCCAGGTATTCCGGATATGAAATATCATCCCGATGAGAGTTATACTGAATGTCTACGTTGTAAGGCGGAGAAGTGACAATCAAATCTATGCTATCCAAAGGGATGGCATCAGTCGTCAAAATATCGTCGTTAATAATAACGATTTTTTTGTCCGAGTAGAATACTTTGGATGGCTGCAAAGAAAGCATCTCTCGCATAACCTATCCTTTCTGCTGCCTATCCAACGGCTATGCTCAGCAGCGGAACGCGATAGCAAGACATAGAACTTACATTTGTAACTCCAGGATACCACATAGCCAACGGCCATGCAAAAAGAGCGACTGCCCACAGTATGCAGTGTGAGTTCAGGTACTCGTCTGATGTGGGCGGGGGAGGCCGGCCCTCCGCGCCAGGTAGAAGATGACCCCTATCGCCAGCGCCAGCACGCAGACATTGCTCAGCATCAGCTTGGCCGCGCTGAAATAAGCGGTGCGCTGCGCCACGTCGCTCAGCCGCTCGGGGTAATGCCGCAGCAGGGTGTAGACGCCGACGTTCTCGGCGTAATCGAGGAGCGCAGCCACGAAGGGTAGCAGGTTCAGAAACTGCGCCGGGTTTTCCGGCTTGAACGCGCGACGGAAGACCCAGCTTATGGCCAGGGCCAGGAACGAGCTATATGCCAGCGGGTAGAACAGGTCGGCGGTAAGTATGCTCAGATAGACGCGACGGCCCTCTTCCTGGTAGGCGTCCAGAAACCGATAGGCCATTTCCGGCGTATAGTATGGCTGCAAGTCCAGGATGCGCAGCCCACCGGAAATTCTCTCCAGGCGCGCCAGGCCGAAGGGCACATCGGCGTAGGTAAAGATGAACGAGAAGATGACAAACATGGCTCCGACCGCAGCGAGCGACTTGAGCGTGGCTGCCTGAGCCAGCCGGTCGCTGACTTGTTTGAACATACTCTTCCTCATGACAACAAGCGCAGCGGACAACTACTCCGTCACTGCGGGGTACATTTCACGAAGCGGGCGAGAGATGAAGTAGGGCGGCTTTCCATAGCCCCCAAAGACGCGGCAGGTATAGAAACCTGCCCTACAGATCTGAGCACGCTCTTCCTCCAATCAACACGGTCGTTACTCTGTCATTGCGGGCCGAAGGCGACGCAATCTCAACATAGCAACGTCGAGATTGCGTCGTCGCCCTGCCGGGCGACCCGCAATGACATCAGGTGGATGCGCTGTTTCTCTACTCTCAGCGGCTATCGCCAGGTGAAGTTGTGCTGCTCGCTCTCCGGGCTGATGGGCGGGCCATCGAGCTTGCCCCTCTCACCCGAAGTGTTCTGCCTGACCACAACGTTCCACTGGTATTCGCCGCGGTCGGCCTGCAACTGGTATATGCCGGGTGGCAGCCGATAGCGGGATTCCAGTGTATTGACGCCAAAGTACTGGGTTTCGCCATACTTCTGATAGATGAACGTGACGTTATAGAACTCATCCGGCGCCAGGTTCAGCGGCTCCCATTCCAGAAAGTGAACGGCCATTTCCCCATCGGTCCACACGGTGCCATCTGGCGGCCCAATGACTACGGGCGCAGGATATTTCATCGCTGGGGTTGGCGTGGCCTGTGGCTCTACCGGGGTTTCAGACGGTGGAGCAGTCGCTGCGGGCGTTGGCGTCGGCGGCTCAGTCGGTCTGGGCGTCGGCGTTGGCGGCGACTCAGCCGGAATGAGAAGTTCGATGGGCGCGCTGGTATCAACATAGCGGGCGTCCACCCAGCCTTCCTGCTCGTCTGCCATTTTGATCTTCAGCCACGTGCTGTCCTCGTTGCGGCCCAGCAATCTGAGCAGTGCGCCCCTTTCTTGTTTGGCCACGGCCTTGAAATCCGGACTGGGGCCCATGCGCACCCACACGACGCCGACATTGACTGTGCCGGTGAAGTTGTCGGTATTGATCACGGTCTTTTTCATGATCACCCGCTCGGTATCGGTCAATCCCTGCCCGGCAGTGATGATTTCGGTCGTGGTGAGGAAAGTAGCCTCTGTCAACGAGCCGGTGGCTGTGATGGCCTGCACGCCACTGCTCAGAGCAAGCGTCTCTGTAGTCCCCAGCGTTGCGGTAAGGGCCGATTCGGCGGCGAGCGGCATACCGATCTCCAATGGAATGGGCGTGAACGTCGGGGTCAGCGTCGGCGTAGGGCTTGGCATGGGCGTATCCGTCGGAGTCGCCGTCGGCGACGCGGTCGGCGATGGGGTGAACGGCGTGGCCGTCGGAGTTGGCTCTTCGCCAAAGAGGCCTGGCAACAGCACGATCTGATACTCGTCCTGCAAAGTGTTGAACGCCCATAAAGATACCGCCGGCGTAGTGACCACGCACAACCAGACGAAGATCACTATCAATCCGACCAGCCGCAGCGTGCCGCCCCACGACAGTCTGACTGGTTCAGCGGCCTTATCGGCTTCGGTCTGCACCGGCCGGGTGGGGCGCACCGGTTCTGCCTCCGCCCTGGCCTCCACCTCCTCAAAGGGCACGGTGTGTTGCTGTGAAGCGTAGAGGTCGGCCGGCTGTGCCTCGACCACTTCCATTTCCTGGGTTGCCGAGACAGGGGAAACCCAATCGTCTGTCGGCAAATCGGCTGCCTCTTCTCCAAAGGCTGCCTCGGAATCTTCTTCGGTCGGGAAGTCTTTTCCAGCGGGCACGACCGCTTCCGCCGACCAGGGCGAGCCAACGCTGACTGCCGGTGCGGCTGGTTCGATGGGCTTCACATACTTGGGCGGCGGAGGCAGAGGCGCTTCGTCGCCGGCTTTTGCCTTGAGCCGGGCCTGGGCCAGATGCCGACGCACATTGGCCTGCACGATGCTGGCGCGACGGCCATCGCGCTCATAGTCTGGCACGCGCAACAGTACCTGGTCCAGCAGTTCTTCGGCCTTTTCCCACTGCGCGACATTGGCGGCGTTGAGCGCTTCATCGAACAGGATGCCGATCAGTCCCATGCGCACCGGGTCCATGGTCAGATACCGCTTGTTGGGGTCGGCTGCATCTGCCCGCTGCTGGCCGGGCTTTTTGCGGAGCATCTTCCACAGCACCCCTTCCAGGCTGGGGGACACCTCGGGGCGAAGTTCTCTGGCGCTTTCGACCATGACCATGGCATCCTGCCACAGGCGGCCGGTGAGCATCTCGAACAGCACACAGCCCAGGCTATAAACATCCGATGAAGGGGTCAGATAGACCGTGGTCAGCGCCTGCTCCGGACTCATGTATTCGGGCGTGCCCGGATGGCTGGCCGCCCGCGCGGCTGCTTCTGGCTGGACGCTCTTCCTCTTCGGCACCTGAGCCAGCCCCCAATCGGCGACCTTGGCCACGCCGTCGGCGTCGAACAGAATGTTTGATGGCTTGATATTGCGGTGGATTGCGCTGATGCGGTGCAGCCCCTCCAGGCCTTCGGCTGCCTCCAGCGCGATGCGGACTGCTTCGTCTATCGGCAGTGGGCCGGCGTCAATGCGGTCCTGCAGATTGCCGCCAGCGGCGTATTCCATCTCCAGATACAGGCGATCATCGAGCTCGCCGAAATCGTACACCTGGAGGAGATGAGGGTTGTCTTGTTTGCTCAGCCTGGCGGCGAGCTGGACTTCTAACCTGAACCGTTCGCGGTATTGGTCGAACACCGCTTTGGTCAGACCCGGTGCTCCGCGCACTGTGACCTTCAGCGCGCGAATTTCCCCCGACTCCAGGCGTCTGGCCCGATAGACACGGGTAAACTCTCCCTCGCCAATGAGGGCCTCTATCTCGAATTTGTCGTTGAAGATTCTGTCTCCGTTCTTGAAATCTGACTCCTGATTCATTACCTCCCTCACTTCCTGTCGCGTCGGGGGAGATAATACCATAAGTCGGCGAAAAGGCCAATTGAGGCCCCTGTCTCATCAGTCACGGACGATCAGCGGGCGCATCGGCTGCTCGTTGACGAACAGGGTGAATACATCGGGGCGGGCGTAGTGGCCCACCGCATCGAAATCGAACCGGGCGCGCGCTACCTCGGCCAGGTCGAGTTCAGCGACCAGGAGCGTCTCTTCGTCAAACGAGGGGCCGGCCAGATACTCCCCCAGCGGCGACACAATCGCACTGCCACCGCGACATATCAGCTCTGGTTGGTCGGTCAGGTCTTCCAGGCCGACCAGGTCGGCAGGATACATGTCTTTCGTCACAAACTGGTTGCAGCCCAACACAAAGCAACGGCCCTCACAGGCGATGTGGCGCAGGGTGGCCTGCCATGTGTCACGCTGGTCGGCGGTAGGGGCCAGATACACCTGCACTCCCTTGCCATACATGGCCATGCGGGCCAGCGGCATGTAGTTTTCCCAGCAGATGAGGCCGCCGACTTTGCCCAGCGCGGTGTCCAGCACAGTCAGCGTGCTGCCGTCGCCCTCGCCCCAGATCAGCCGTTCTGCCCCGGTCGGTTTGAGCTTGCGGTGTTTGCCCAACAGCCGCCCGTCGGGGCCGAAGTACAGCAGCGTGCAATACAAGGTCCCCCCACTGAACTCGCTGTCGCGTTCGATGACGCCGATGGCCAGGTGAAGCGCGAATTCACGGGCCACCTCGCCCAGCGCGTCGGTCGTGGGGCCGGGCACATCCACCGCATTGGCCCAGTATCGCTGCCAGGTCAGCCGACCGGCGGGCGACCGCGCGCCGACGACCACGCCAAATCCCAGGCCGCGCGGGTAGCAGGGGATATATGCCTCTGGGAACAACACCAGTTGCGCGCCTTCAGCGGCCGCTTTGGCCGCCCACTGGCGCACTTTGCCGACTGTGGCTTCTCGGTCAAACAGCACTGGCGCAGCCTGTACAACTGCTGCTTTGAACCTGGGCAATGTGTAAGACATGGCTACCACCTGTCGCGATCAAGTTGTCTCTTCCTCAAAAGTGGAGAGAATTCTCAGGGTATCTATTATAGACCTGAACGGGTTTTCCCCAAAACGAACGGACTGCTGGAGCGTTTCTGTCATTGACTCCTATACCGCTTGGTGCTAGAATAGACCTGTGTGTTAACAAAACTTTAACGGAGAATAAGAAATGAGTGTCCCAGACGCAGCTCTGGTGCGCGAAATTGTCCGTTGGACCCTCCGCGAAGACATCGGCGATGGAGATGTCACCACGAACTGGACCATCCCGCCGGGTGCGCGGCTGCGGGGGCGGTTTCTCATTAAGGCGGAGGGCGTGGTAGCTGGCCTGGAGGTAGCGCGCACAGTGTTTGGCGAGGTTGATTCGGCGGTCGCGTTCACTGCCTTCGCGATGGACGGTCAGGCGGTGCGGCCAGGCGATGTGGTGGCCGACGTAGTCGGGCCGGGCCGCGCGATTTTGGCCGCCGAACGCACCGCGCTTAACTTCATGCAACGCATGTCGGGCATCGCAACCCTGACCCATCGCTACGTGGAGGCCGTCGCCGGGACGAGGGCGATCATCCTGGACACGCGCAAGACCGCGCCGGGCATCCGCGTCCTGGACAAGTGGGCCGTCAGGCTGGGCGGTGGGCAAAACCACCGCATGGGTCTATATGACATGGTGCTCATCAAAGACAATCACATCGCCGCGTGCGGCGGCATCACCGCCGCCGTAGAGCGGGTCCGCGCGCATAACTCTCAGAGCCTGCTCATAGAGGTCGAGGTCAAGAACCTGCACGAACTCCGCGAGGCCCTGGCCCTAAAAGTCGACCGCATCATGCTCGACAACATGGGCCTGGACGACATGCGCGAGGCAGTTCGCATCGCCGCCGGGCGAGTTCCGTTGGAAGCTTCGGGCGGAGTCAACCTGCAGACCGTTGCGGCTATCGCGGCAACCGGTGTGGATTATATCTCCGCCGGCGAGCTGACCCATTCAGTCCGTGCCCTGGACATCAGCCTGGAAGTCGAGTGAGGCCCGCGGTGCAACCGAAATGCAGAGGGTAGACATGAACTCCAAACAACAAGATTTTGAACTGAGCGAAGCCGAAGCGATGGAACGCATCGTGCGGTTGAAGCGCGAGCTGGGCCGTCGGGTGGTGATTCTGGGCCACCACTACCAGCGCGATGAGGTCATCCAGTTTGCCGACTACCGCGGCGATTCGCTGGAGCTGTCGCGCATTGCCGCCAAAGAGGCGGGTGACGCCGAATACATCGTCTTCTGCGGGGTGGATTTCATGGCCGAGACCGCGGCCATGCTTTGCCGGCCCGACCAGACTGTGTTGATGCCGGCCCGAAACGCCGGCTGCCCAATGGCGAAGATGGCCGACGCCCACCAGGCACAGGCCGCCTGGGACACGCTCACCCAACTGTGGGGCGACGACATCACGCCGATTACTTACCAGAATTCATACGCCGACGTCAAAGCGTTCTGCGGCCGACACGGCGGCGCGGTCTGCACTTCGGCCAATTGTCGGGCGCTGCTCGAGTGGGCCTACGGGCAGCGCGGCCACGTCCTCTTCATGCCGGATGAGCACCTGGGGACCAACACCGCGCTGGCGATGGGCATCCCGCGCGAGCAGATTGCCGTGTGGGACCCAGAGGCCGTGCCCCTGTCAGCCGAGGACCTGTCCGGCCTGCACAAAGCGCGGATAGTGGTATGGAAGGGATATTGCAACGTGCACACTCGTTTCACCGTTGAGCAGGTCAGGCGCGTGCGCGAACAGTATGGCCCGATTATCGTGGTCGTGCATCCGGAATGTCGGGCGGAGGTGGTCGCCGCAGCCGACGAGAACGGTTCGACTTCGTATATCCTGAAGCGGGTACAGAACGCGCCTGCCGGCTCGCGGTTCGCCATCGGCACCGAAATCAACATGGTCAGCCGCCTGGCCAAGGACAATCCCGACAAATTGGTCGTCCCCCTGACACGGTCATTGTGCGCCACCATGTTCATGACCAATGTGTTCAACCTGCTGGAGGTGCTGGAAAGCGTTGCGACGGGCCAGCCTACTGGCGTAGTGCGTGTAGAGCCTGAGACAGCCCGGTGGGCCAACCTGGCTTTGGAAAGGATGTTGGCGGTAAGATGAGCTCTGATAGACAGATTATCACCGACGCGCTGGTCATTGGGAGCGGTATTGCCGGCGCAACGGCGGCGATGCGTATCGCCGATGATCCGAACGTCAAAGTCACTGTGATTACCCTGAACAAAGACCCGCATGAATCCGGCACGTTCTACGCCCAGGGCGGCATTATTGACCGCGGCCCGCATGACTCGGCAGCGTTGCTGGTTGAGGATTTGCTCCGCGCCGGGGCGTACTACAACAACCCGAAGGCTGTGCGCGTGCTGGCCGAAAAGGGGCCACAGTTGCTCGACCGCGTGCTGCGCAAGAAGCTGGGCGTCGAGTTCACCGAACGGTCTGGCGGCGAAGAGCTCGAGTACATTCGCGAGGCCGCCCATTCCACCGAGCGCATCCTGCACGTGGCCGATGCCACAGGGCGCGCCATTGAGGAAAAGGTCATTGCAGCACTCAGACAATACCCTAACATCGAACTGCTGACCCAACACACGGCCATTGACCTGTTGACGCCCGCCCACCATTCGCTGGACCCACTGGCGATCTATGCCCCCGTCTCGGTCGTGGGGGCGTATGTGCTCGATCAGAAAACCGGCCAGGTGTTGACCTGCATTGCGCGATATACGGTCCTGGCAAGCGGCGGCCTGGGGCAAATTTTCCTGCACACCACCAATCCGGTCAGCAGCCGGGGCGATGGCCTCTCCATGGCTTACCGCGCTGGCGCGCGCGTGATCAACGCCGAATATGTACAGTTCCATCCCACTGCCTTCTACGCCAGAGATGCGGCCCGTTTCCTGGTCTCAGAGGCCGTGCGGGGCGCGGGCGCCAGGTTGGTCAACGAGCGCGGCGAACCATTCATGCAGAAATACGACCCGGAATGGAAAGACCTGGCGCCGCGTGACGTTGTAGCGCGCAGCATCCATCAGGAGATGTTGCATACCGGCGCGCCCTGCGTCTACCTGGACCTGCGGTCTTACATGTCCAAAGAGGAAATCGAGACCCATTTCCCCACTATCAAGGAGAAGTGCCTGGAATATGGTGTGGACATCACCCGAGACTTGGTTCCCGTTGTACCTGCTGCCCACTACTTCTGCGGGGGCGTCTGGGTTGATACCCACGGGCGGTCGAGCCTGCAACGGCTGTACGCCGTTGGCGAGGTGTCGTGTACAGGTGTGCATGGCGCCAATCGCCTGGGCAGCGCGTCCTTGCTGGAAGGCCTGGTGTGGGGATGGCGAGCAGCGGAAGACATCTTGGAGAAACTCGGTAAAGAGAACAGCAAAGGGAAATGGAACTTCAAGCCGGAGGACATACCGGACTGGAAGGCTGCTCCGGATTCGCGCCCGGCTGACCCGGCGCTGATTCGACAGGACATGATTACCATAAAGAACATCATGTGGAACTATGTGGGATTGGTACGCAGCACACAACGCCTGGCGCGGGCAATCCGCGACCTCTATCACTTGAACGAGGAAATCAACGAATTTTACCGCGCCAGCCAGTTGAACGATGAACTGATCGGCCTGCGTAACAGCGCCCAGGCTGCTCTCATCGTGGCTCGTTCCGCCTGGGAGAACAAGACGAGCCGGGGTTGCCATTACCGCGAGGATTGAGCGCATGAAGTATTTTGATTTCATCATGGCCCTGTTCGTGGCCGTGCTGTTGATCAGCAACATCGCATCCACCAAAATTGTGCAGATGGGGCCGTTCACTTTCGACGGTGGGACGTTGTTGTTCCCGTTGAGCTACATTTTCGGCGACATCCTGACCGAGGTATACGGCTACGTCCGCTCGCGGCGGGTCATCTGGACGGGCTTCTTCTGCGCGGCACTGATGGTCTTCACCTTGACCATCGTGGGTTGGCTGCCACCTGCCGCCGGCTGGACCGGCCAGGACGCCTATCAGGCCATCCTGGGCATGACGCCACGCATCGTTTTGGCTTCGCTGGTCGCCTATTGGGCGGGCGAGTTCAGCAACTCTTACACGTTGGCGCGAATGAAAGTCCTGACCCGCGGCCGCTGGTTGTGGAGCCGAACCATTGGCAGCACTCTCGTTGGCCAGGGTGTGGACACCTTCTTGTTCGTCGGCATCGCTTTCGCCGGCATCCTGCCGGCCGACCTGCTGTGGAGCATCGGCCTGTCAAATTACGTGTTCAAGACAGGCCTGGAAGTCCTGATGACGCCTCTCACCTACCAGATAGTCTCTTTCCTGAAACGAGCCGAAGCCCAGGATGTCTACGATATTGGGACCGATTTTAATCCCTTTCGGCTGGGCGTCTAGCGGATAGAGTCTTATGTCATTTTTCTCGCGTCACATCTACAAGGTCCTCTTCCTTGGGGCTATGTTGGCTGCCTGCCTCGCCGCCTGGGCCTTCCTGGCCGGCCTGGTTGTGCTGAGCCACACCGACCTGCCGGCCAGGGTGAATCGGTGGAGGGAAGGCCTGGCCGCATCAGGAGAGCGCGATACTCTCTCCGCGGAGGCGCCGACCTGGGCGACGGCCGTTGCCCTGCTGAGAGACCTGGATGCAACCGAAAACAGCAGCGCGGGCGGCGCCGACGTGGAAGCGATGGAAACCCGCCAAGCTACGGCCACGGCCATCACCTTGCCACTGGCGCAGGTCGTGCGGCCTACTTCGACGCTGCATCCGCACCGACCGCCAGTCGGCGCGACGCCGGGCATTACCATTGTCATCGCGCCGCTGCCTACTCCCACCGCCACGCCCTCTCCAACTCCATCACCGACGCCGACGCGCACAACCTTCAATCTCATTCTGCTGGGCAGCGACCGCAACATCCCAGGCAAGGGCACCTGGCGCACCGATGTCATGGCGCTCACGGTGATAGACAGAGAGACCAGAGAAGTGGGCGTTCTGGCCATCCCGCGTGACCTCTACGTCTCCATTCCAGGCCATCCGCCTGAACGGCTCAACACCGTGGATTTCTTGGGACATTACACCAAGTATCCGGGCGGCGGGCCGGCCCTGCTCGACCGGACGCTGCGTCAGAATTTCGGCTTTGGCTTTGACCGCTACATTCGCGTTGATTTCACCGGCTTTGTTGAGCTGATTGACCTGTTGGGGGGGATTGACGTCGAGGTAGATTGTCCCTTCGAGGAACGGTTCGCCGACCCGGAGGTGCCGGGCGGCCGATTGCTCAAGCTCGACGCTGGCTGGCAACATCTGGATGGACATACGGCCCTGATGTACGTCCGCTCACGACTGACCACCAACGACTGGGACCGCTCCCGTCGTCAATTCAAGGTACTGATGGCCCTGCGCGAAAAACTTCTCAAGCTGGACACACTGCTGCTCATCCCCCAACTGTGGGACAACTATCGCGTCACCGTGCAGACAGACCTGAGCCTGGGCGAGGCGTTGGACCTGGCCCGTCTGGCCTATGAGTTCGACGTCAACGACATCCACGGCCAGGTGATTGACGCAAGCATGACCATTCCCGCCAGAACCGCGATGAAATCGTGGGTTCTGTTGCCTGAACACAGTAAGATCAAACAGGCTTATGACCAACTGTTCTCTGCGCCCAGCCTGATCGAGGCCGGCCGACACAGGGGCAAGTGCCCGTGAGCCCCCCACGGCGCGTGGGCGCGCCGCTCATGGGGGAAGAAACGCCGCCCTATCCCGTCATGCTGAGCCGCAGGCGAAGCATCTCGCGCCGCGTGGGGGGTGAGATTCCCTTCGCTATTCCTTCGCTGCGCTCAGGACTTTGGCTCAGGGCGTGGCTTCGTCGCTTCGCGGGCGACTCGCATGACCGGGTAATTTCTCAGCAGTGCGGCGCCGATCGGCTATACTTTTGTAGGGGGTGATAACATGTCGGCACAGTTGTCAGATGTCAGCCAAACAGCGGTGCGACGTCACCGCGACCCTTTAGGCTGCGCGTTTATGCTGCTCTTGGGCGCGGCCATCGTCGCTTTTGCTCTGACGGTTCAGTTGATTGGCTGGATGGCTGGGCCAATGGGCCTGGGCCAGTTCGTCCCGCTCAGCGATGGCGCGCTGATGGCCTGGGCGTCAGTCGTCCAGAGCGTGGCACTGGGCGGGCCGTTGCTGTTGTTGGGGCTGCTGTGGCGCGGGCCACGCTATCGGGCCATCTTCCGTGCCTGGCTGCTGGCGACCGGCTTTGCGCTCATCCTGGCCCCAACCCGCGACGTGAGGCCCACCGCTCCGCAGACGGCGATGATGTGGCAGATTGCGGCGACCGCCCTGTTCGTCTTGTTCGCCTGGCGGGTGGTGCGCTGCAAGCCCGCCGCCGGGGCTACGCCCTCCAGTCTGTGGCTGGCGCTGGCATTCGGGCTGCTCTTTGTCTGGCCGTGGTTGGCGTGGGGCGCCCTGGGCTCACCGCTGGACACGGTGTTGGGCCTGCTGTTGAGCGCAGGCTTCGGGTTGCTCGCCGCGCTGCTGGCCGGCGGGCTGTGGCCGGCCGCCCTGGAACGCAATCCCGGCAGCGTGGGCTGGGACTTGCTCGTTGGCGGCCTGGCGACCGGCGTCACGCTGTTCATCATGGCCTCCGGCGCCGGATTCAATGGTTCACAGATCGTGTTGATGCTTTATCTGCCCAGCGCCGGCTGGATAGCCATGGGTCTCGCCCTCGTTGGTCGCGCCGGAGAGTTCCAAAAGAACTGGCCGGCGCTGGCCCTGTTCATCACGCTGTTGGCAGCCGGGCCGCTGCTCTTCGTTGACTCCGACCCGATGTACTTTCCCATGGTTCTCGCGACCGGAGAAGCGATACGCTGGGCGGCCAAAAGCCTGGTCATCTGCTGGGTCATCGCCTGGCCTTTGACGCTGGTGCTGTTGGCCTGGCGGCGTCACCTGTGCTCCTGGCGCCAGGCCGGCCCGGCCAGCCTGGCGGCGGCTGTCGCGCTGCTGCTGGCCGGTTTCATTTATGTGATAGCCGGACAGCCTGGTTTCTATGGCGACCGACTGTTCGTCATCCTGAAAGATCAGGCCGACGTGTCCGCAGCGGCCAACATCGGCGATTATGAGGCGCGCCGTCGGACCGTGTACGAGACGCTGGTGAAACACGCCGACGTGACCCAAGCCGGGCTGCGGGCGCAGCTCGACGCGCTGCGCGTGCACTATACGCCCTACTATTTGGTCAACGCGCTGGAGGTGGAAGGCGGGCCATTGCACCGCCTGTGGCTGGAGAGCCGGCCAGAGGTCGCCCGCGTTATTGCCAGCCCGACCCTGCGGCCATTGCCGTCGCCTGTCTCGCCGGAGAGCGGGGAAGACCCGCCACCCGAAGGGCCGCTGTGGAACGTGACCCTGATCGGCGCGGACAGAGTGTGGGCCGAGTGGGGAGTGCGCGGCCGCGGCGTGGTGATCGGGCAGTCCGATTCGGGCGTGCAGGGTGACCACCCGGAGCTGGCAGGGACGTATCGCGGCAGGGACAGCGGCGATGACTACAATTGGTTCGACCCCTGGTTCGGCTCCTCGCGGCCGACCGACTTTGGCGGCCATGGCACGCACACGCTGGGCAGCATCGTTGGCAGGACAACCGGCGTCGCGCCGGAAGCCGAATGGTACGCCTGCGCCAATCTGGCGCGCAACCTGGGCAGTCCGGCGAAATATCTGGACTGTATGCAGTTCATGTTGGCACCGTTCCCGCAGGGCGGCGACCCATTTTTGGATGGCGACCCCACGCGCTCGGCCCATGTCATCAACAATTCGTGGGGCTGCCCAGAGGACCGGGAGGGCTGCGACGCGGCCTCTCTGGAGCCGGCGGTGCGGTCGCTGCGAGCGGCGGGCATCTTTGTAGTTGCCGCGGCGGGCAATGAGGGCCCCAAATGTGGCACGGTCAAAGACCCTATCGCCTTGTACGACGAGGCATTCTCGGTCGGTGCGATAGACCGGTTGGGCAACGTGGCCGAATTCAGCAGCATGGGGCCGGTCATCGCCGATGGAAGCGGACGGATCAAGCCCGACATCGTCGCTCCAGGCGTGGACGTGCTGTCGGCGACGCCCGGCAATACCTATGGCACGGCCAGCGGCACTTCAATGGCCGGGCCTCACGTCGCTGGCGTGGTGGCGCTGATGTGGTCGGCCAATCCGGCGCTGGTCGGCGACATCGAGCGTACAGAACAGATACTGATCGCTGCTGCCCGGCCCTATACGGGCACAACGACCTTCAATGGCATGGTACAATCGCTGAGACGAACGAAAGACGTGCCCGTCTTGCCCGCGGCGGAGACACCCGAACTGCCCTTCAAGCTCGAGAATTGTCTGGATGAGACGGACTTCGCAGTGAGGCCCAACAACGTAGTTGGCTACGGTGTGGTGAATGCCTACGCTGCGGTGAAAATGGCGTTGGAAGCGAGAGATCGTCGTTAGCGATTGGAGCAAAACACAAAAGCAAGGAGTATACGCAACATGAAGGCACTGTATAAATACGCGCCAGGCGTAGGTAACATCGAAATCCGTGCTATGCCCGAGCCCAGTCCTGGCCCTGGCGAAGTCAAATGTGAAGTCAAATTTTGCGGCATCTGTGGCACCGACATCCACATCTACCATGGCCGGTTCAAGGAGCCGCCGTTCATCATGGGACATGAGTGGTCGGGCGTGGTGGTCGAGACCGGCCCCGGCGTCGAGTCGGTTCAGGTCGGGGAGCGGGTTACCAGCGTGCCAGTAGGGCAGAGCTGTGGCCGATGCCGCTATTGCCTGATCGGACAACCCTTTTTATGCGACGCGCGCGAGAGTTTCAACCGGCCGGCCAATGGCGGATTCGCCCGGTACGTCATTGCTCGCGAAAAGAGCATCCGTCGGCTGCCGGACAACATCGGCTTTGAGGCGGGCACTCTGCTGGAACCGCTGGCCTGCGTGGTCAAATCGGTCATGCTCATGGGTGGGATCTCAGCCGGAGAGACCGTTTTCCTCACCGGCCCGGGGCCCATTGGACTGCTGGCGTTGCAGGTCGCCAAAGCCGAAGGTGGATTTGTCATCCTGGCCGGAACCGACAGCGACGCCGAACGGCTGCAGGTCGGCAGGCAGCTCGGCGCAGATGTAACCGTCAACGTGCAGACGCAGGACGCGGTTCGGCTGGTGCAGGAGCTCACCGACGGCTACGGCGCAGACATTGTGCTGGAATGTTCGGGGGCGCGCCCCGCCGTCGGACTGGGCGCTCAGGCCGTGCGCAAGCGGGGCCGTTTCGCCCAGATCGGCGTGCTGGACGGCGCGATGGAACTCGACTTCACGACCATCTTTTTCAAGGACCTGCGCCTGTCGGTATCCTACGCCTCCAGCTTCGAGTCATGGGACCGGGCCATCTTGCTGGCCGCGCAGGGCAAAGTCCAACTCGAGCCATTGATCAGCCACAGCCTGCCCCTGTCGGAGTGGGAAAAGGGCTTCGACCTCGTGCAGAACCGCCAGGGATTGAAAGTCTTACTCTACTACGAGGGTGAACAATGAACGATCATAGCCCGGTAGAAAACGACGAGAACCTCCGGCAGTCGAGGCCGGTGCCACACAGTCAACGCCGTCGAAAGGGGGTGAATGTGCTGCGTCTCTTGCTGCCTGGTCGGCTGAGGGGCATCTCAGGCATTGTATTTGCGTTCTTGGGCATGGCTGCACTGGTTGCTGTCATCATATTTCTCGTTGCCCTCATTGTGTTCATAGTCAAACGCAGCAGCGAGACGGCTGAGTTTCTCCCCACTGCCACCAGCGCGCCGCTCTACACTGAACAGGGGCCAACGGTCACTCTTGCCCCTTCTCCAGTGCAGGTCACTGCGGCTGTGTCCCCAACCGTCGCGCCGGCAAACGAGACCCCCAGCGCACCAGCGACGGAACAACCCGCGCCAGACAGGTGGATGAAAGTGAGCGATACCGGCGCCCTGGGCCTGCGGAGTCGGAGCGGGCCTGGCCTGAATTATGAGACGACGGGGGTGTTTGACGAGGGCGCCGAATTGCGCGTCATTGACGGCCCGCAAGAGGCGGACGGCATCGTATGGTGGAAACTGGAATCGGAAAGCGGGGTGACCGGCTGGGCAGCCGGCAATTTTCTCAAACCCATCGAGCGGGCCAACTCCGGCGATTGATTCAGCGTGAGTGGAGGAACAGAACATGGACGATGAGAGAAAACGGCTGGAAGAGCTGAGGGCGCAAATCAATTATCACAATTACCGATACTATGTTCTGGATGCCCCGGAAATTGATGACCACACGTATGATATGCTGATGCGCGAGCTGCGTGACATAGAGGCGCGCCATCCGGAGTGGGTCACGCCAGATTCTCCCAGCCAGCGGGTTGGCGCCGAGCCGCGTGAAGGATTTGGCCGGGTCTCGCATCCGGTTCCCATGCTGAGCCTGAGCGACGCCTTCTCAGAAGAGGAACTCTGGGCCTGGTTCGAGCGCATAAAGAAACTGGTTCCGCCAGACACGGTTTGGGATTTCGTCGTAGAACCCAAGATAGACGGTCTGGCGGTGGCATTGACTTATGTAAACGGGAAATTGGTGCGCGGCGCCACCCGCGGGAACGGGACGGTCGGGGAAGACGTGACCGCCAACGTCCGCACAGTCAAGGCGGTGCCGCTATCCATACCTGTGCAGCCTGACGCTGCACCCCTGTTACCATCCATTGAAGTGCGCGGCGAAATCTACATGCGCATCGCCGATTTCGAGGCGCTGAACGACAGTCAGCTCAAGAAAGGCGACAAGGTCTTTGCCAATCCACGAAATGCCGCCGCCGGCTCCCTCCGTCAGTTGGATCCGAAGGTGACCGCCGAACGTCCGCTGCGGCTGTTCGCCTATGCCATTGGGTACGTGGAGGGCATCGAGCTGAAATCCCAGTGGGAAGCCCTAGACCTGCTGCGCAGAGAAGGCTTTCCGGTTAATGACGACATCGCCAGGTTCTCCGACTTCGCCGACGTCATCGGTTACTGCCGCGACTGGATGGCCAGGCGAGACAGTCTGCCGTATGAAGCCGACGGCGTGGTGATCAAGGTCAACGACCTGAACCTTCAGTCGCGGCTGGGGGTGGTGGGCCGTGAGCCTCGCTGGGCCGTGGCCTTCAAGTTCCCGGCCAGAGAGGCGGTAACCACTCTGCTCGATGTCGGGGTGAACGTCGGTAGGACGGGGACGATCAACCCTTACGCCATCCTGGAGCCGGTGGAAATCGGTGGCGTGACCGTGAAGCAGGCCACCTTGCACAATTACGACGACATCGAGCGCAAGGGCATCCGCATCGGCGACCGGGTTATCGTCAAGAGGGCTGGCGATGTCATCCCTCAGGTAGTTGGCCCGGTCGTATCGTTGCGGAATGGCTCCGAACGGCCCATCACGCCGCCCGACCGATGCCCCTCTTGCGGGGGGACGGTGGTGAAGCCGCAGGGCGAGGTGGCGATTTACTGCGTGAATTCGTCTTGTCCGGCCCAGCTCGTGCGTTTGCTCGAGCATTTCGTGTCCCGTTCTGGCATGGAAATACAGGGCATCGGCGAACGTATCTGCGCTCTGCTGGTGTCACAGGGCCTTGTCCACGATGTGGCCGACCTGTACTTTTTAAGAAGAGAAGACTTGCTGGGCCTGGAGGGATTCGCCGAGAAAAGCGCCGAGAATCTGTTGAATTCGATAGAACGGTCCAAAAGCCGCCCGCTCGACCGATTGTTGACGGCGTTGGGCATCCGTTTTGTAGGCAGCGAAGTGGCCAGGATACTGACACAGCACTACCCATCCATATATGACATCATGGCCGCGAGCCAGGAGGAACTGCAAAGCATTGAGGGCATCGGCCCCAAGATTGCCCAGAGCATAGCGGGCTATTTTGCCGTTGAGGGAAACCGCCAACTGATCAAAAAGCTGGAGCAGGCTGGCGTGAACCTGGGCGGCGGCGAAGTCAGAGCTGCCCCAAAGGGGTCGCTATCGGGCCTCACCTTCGTCATCACCGGCGTCTTGCCCTCGATGAGCCGTGAGCAAGCAAAGGAGCTGATCGAAGCGCACGGCGGCAAGGTGACCGGCAGTGTCAGCTCAAAAACCAGCTACCTGGTGGTGGGAGCGGAGCCAGGCGATACCAAACTGTCCGCCGCGCGCAAACTGGGCGTGCCCACCATTGACGAAGACGGTTTGCGGCAGCTTTTGGCCGGCCACCCCCCGGCCATCTGACCGCAGCGGTCACGGCTCGATAATGACCTTCAGCCCTTCCCGCCGGCGTGCGACCAGAATCGCCCGCTCGAATTCGCTCATGGGGAAGCGATGGCTGACCACCGCCCGCACGTCCACCAGGCCGCTTTTCACCAGGTGAATAGCGCGCGGGTAGGTCAGCTTCATCCGCCTGACCATCACGAACGTCAGGCCTTTGCGCCTGGCAGTGGATGCGGTGAAAGAGGTGCGATTGTCCGCGGGAATGCCAATGAGCACTATCCGCGCGCCTGGTTTGGCCGCAGCCACAGCGGCTTCCACTGCACCGTTGTCGTCACTGGCCTCGAAAGCCACGTCAACGCCTCGCCCGCCAGTGAACTTCACGATTTCCTCGCCCTCTCGTCCGCCATCGGCCGGGAAAACTGCCGCTGCTCCCAACGCTGCGGCGGCCTCCAGCCGGTGCGGCAGTTTGTCGGTAGCCACGATGGTAGCAGCGCCAGAGATACGGGCCACTTGCAGCACCAACAATCCGATAGGCCCGCAGCCAAACACGCCGACGGTCATGCCTGGCCTGAGATGTCCCAAATCAACGGCGTGAATTGCCACCCCCAAAGGTTCGAGCATCACACCGTCAATGTCCGAAAAACTGTCCGGCAAGGGGAAAAGCGCGTGCGCTGGCCAGGCCATATACTCGCGTAGCGCGCCATCTTCACGGTCATGGCCGGCAAACCGCTGATTAAGGCACAGGTTGGGGTTACCTTCCAGGCAAAACTCACAACGGCCGCAGCCCACCGAAGGCTCGACCGCCACGCACTGTCCGCGCAATTCGCCGCTCTCGATCACGCCAGCAAACTCATGGCCGAGCACCAGCGGCTTGACCAGACGCGCATCACCGATGGCCCCTTCCGAAAGCCAGTGCAGGTCGGACCCGCACAGGCCGACCGCGCTGACACGCAACAGCACTTCCCCCTCGCTCGGAACCGGTATGGGTTCTTCATGGAGGCGCACATCCCCTGGACTGTGGAGGCGAAGAACTTTCATAGGCGTTACTCCTTGCAAATAGACATCGTTCACCAGGCTCAACTGTAACCACTGCGACGTTAAGTATTCTACCACAGCTGGACAGATTCGTCGAAGTCCTCCAGTACTAAATTCCCATTGTTCAGAAGGGACAAAAGGTGATAGGATAATATGAGATTAGGTATTTCCTCGACTTGCATGTGCCAGGGGATTGGGCGGCAGAGATGAAAAATTTCCGGCCTTCTTCCCGATTATCTTGGGGCATCACCTCCAGACCTTTTCGGTTGTCTATCCGCCCATGAACGTAACACAGAATAGGCGACTGTTTTGACGTTTAGGCCAAGTGACGTATAATATTCCAAAATTAAAGTTAATCCTTTACTTCCCGACGCAACTGAGTCTATACGCCAGCTCTTTCTACCATACTGTAGTGAGCGTCTGGTCATTAAGGGGGGTCTACTATTATGCAGCGTTTAGGCAACTTGATACGCAATAATCAGGATTGGTTAGAGCGACGCGGTTTGAGCTATGCTCGAAAACGCTGTGTCACCAAAGGCAAAGCGATACCTGATGAAACTTATAAGCAATTCATGGCCGACCTATCAGAATCGTTCCTCTCAGTTGGTGGGGAACAAGGGCTGCTGCCGGCCGGTGACGCGGCAGGAGACCACAGCCAGGATGACATAGCCTGTCTTGGTTCGCAGATGGTCGCGAAATATCGCCCTAGCGGCGTTCACCTGTCCATGTTTATCGGTCTGCTGAATGTCTGGCGCGAAAGCTGCACAGACCTCGTCCTGAAAGACCAGAACTTGCCTGTGACGTACAGAGAGAAGAGCCTACAGACCATCGCCGAGTTCTCAGAGCAGTTCGAGTGTGGCCTGACTGAAGCCTGGGTGGCCCGGCCGCGCGAGCCTGGCGATGGTCAGCGGCTGTTGCGCGCGGTAATGAAAGCCACCCCAGACATCGTGCTCATTAAAGACCGCAATTCAGTTTTTGTGGAGGTGAGCGCCAAGTATGAGGAGGTGATGGACAAACCGGCGCAAGACATTTTGGGCGCGAGTGTCTTTGACTTGTGGCCGGAAGAAGAGGCCGGGGTGTATCGAGCCGAAGACCTGAAAGTAATCGAAACGGGCCAGACTCTAGTAGCTGAACATGTGCTTGACACACCTGCCGGCCCGCGCTGGTTCGAGGCCATTAAGTCGCCACTTCGCGACGAGGACGGCGCCATCATCGGAGTGCTTTCGACCGAGCGTGATATCACCGATCGCGTTCATGCCCAGCAGGCGCTGGCCCAAGAACGCGAATTGCTCAAAGCGCTGATGGACAACATCCCCGACTACATCTACTTCAAGGACCTGGAGAGCCGTTTCATCAGGGTCAACCAAGCTCAGGCGACGGTGCTGGGTTGCGACTGTGTCGAAGACGCGGTTGGCAAAACCGACTTCGATTTCTTCGCATCCGAACATGCCGAAGTGGCTTACGCCGACGAGCAACGCGTCATCGCCACCGGACAACCGTTGGTCGGCAAAGTGGAAAAGACCGTCCGGGCGGACGGTCGCGTACAGTGGATGTCGACCACCAAAGCACCATTGTTCGACGCCCATGGTCGTATAAGTGGGACTGTAGGCATCTCCCGCAACATTGATGATTTAGTAAGGGCGCAGGCCGAACGCGATGAACAGCGCCACAGGTTACAGGCGGTTCTTGATACCATCCCCGACTATATCATCTTCAAAGACCGACACTCGGCTTTCCAACTGTGCAACAAGCCTGTGTTAGAGCTTTTCGGTGTAGAGAGCCAGGAACAGCTCATCGGTAAGTCAGACTTCGATTTCTTCGATCCGGAACTGGCCCATCGCTTCCACGCCGAGGAAATCGAAGCGATGGAAACCGGCCAGCCGCTGGTCCGCCAACGACTGATCGAAACAAAATACAAGTCCTATTGGGAAGAAGTTGTCAAGATGCCCCTGCGCGATGATAGGGGTGAAATCATTGGTGTGCTGTCGGTCGGACGAGACATCACCGAGCGGGTGAAGGCCGAGCAAGAACGCCACGAGCAACAACGCCTGATTCAGGCCATGATGGACATCACCCCAGATACGTTCGCCCTGGTAGACCGCGATTCGGTGTATCAAGTCTGCGACGAACGGTTTGCCGAACTGGTTGGGCGGCCAGTGCACGAGATCATCGGCAAGAGCATCTTTGACCTGTGGCCTGAACGTATCGCTAAAGCAATCCGCGAAGAAGACCTGAGGGTTTTGGAGACAGGGTCACAGCTTGTCATCGAGCACGCCTCCCCTACACCGAACGGTGTGCGATGGTATGAGGTCAACAAGATGCCCTTGCGGGACGAAACCGGCCAGATTATTGGCGTGGTGTCGTCCGGCCATGACGTTACTGTCCGGCGCGAGATGCAGCAGCGATTGAACGCCGAACGCGAACGCCTGGATGTGACACTCAGGAGCATTGGCGACGGGGTTGTGACCACCGATGTGGAGGGAAAGATTACCCTGATCAATCCGGTGGCCGAAAACCTGACGGGCTGGAGTCATGACGAGGCCGTGGGCAAACCGATGAGCGAAATCTTTCACATCGTCAATGAACAGACGGGGGAACCGGTCGAGAACCCGGTCGAAGAAGTGTTGAGGACGGGCGAGATTGTTACACTGGCCAACCACACCATGCTCATCAGCCGAGATGGATCGCAGCGGATCATCGCCGACAGCGGCGCGCCTATTCTCGATGATAGTGGGCGCATTTTGGGTGTCGTGCTGGTGTTCCGAGATATAACCGAGCGGCGGCAACTGGAACAGGAACGTGACGCTCAGCGACGGATGTTGCAGGCTGTGCTCAATGTTTCACCGGATATTATCTTCTTCAAGGACCGGGATTCGGTCTATCGGCTATGCAATGAGTCATTTGCCCGCTTCCACCAGCGGACGGTTGACGAGATCGTGGGGAAGAGTGTGCAAGAGATATGGCCGCCAGATCTGGCTCAAAAATTCCGCGAAGAGGACCTCCGCGTACTCGCCGGTGAACAGGTTATTTCCGAACACCTGGTGCAGATGCCGTGGGGCGACTTCTGGTACGAGTCCATCAAGACTCCGCTGCGTGACGAGAGCGGCGAAATCATCGGCCTGGTCTCCTTTGAACGCGATGTGACGCAGCGCAAGCAGATGGAAGCCTCGCTTCAAGAAAGCCAGCGGTCACTTGCTACGTTGATGAGCAATCTGCCGGGCATGGCATACCGCCGCCGCACTGACGAATTGTGGACGATGGAGTTTGTCAGTGAGGGCTGCCTGGCTTTGACTGGCTATGAGCCATTTGAACTGGTGGATAATCGCCTCGTGTCGTATTCGCAATTGATCCATCCCGCTGATCGTGATGAGGTACACGCCAGAGTCCAACGCGCTCTTGAAGAACAGAAGCCTTTCCAACTGACCTATCGCATCATTACCGCCGATGGCGAAACCCGCTGGGTGTTGGAGCAGGGCCGCGAGGTCCCTTCGATCCACAAAGGACACAAGCACATCGAGGGCTTGGTCATCGACATCACCGAAAGAATTCGCGCGGAAGAGAAATTGAGCCGCCAGACTTCGATGTTGAAAACCCTGCTGGACACAACGTCAGACATCATCATCTTCAAGGACCGCCATTCGAGGTTCCTGGCTGCCAGCAAGGTCATCGCCGACATTCTGAAGCACAGTCAAGAAGAACTGATAGGCAAGACCGACTTCGACCTGTTCCCGGTTGATCAGGCCCAGGTGTTCTGGGACGAGGAACAAACCCTCATGGCCTCAGCCAGCCCGCTGATCACCGAGCACAAGCTGACCATGCCAGACGGTTCTCACCGCTGGTTTGAGGTCATCAAGAAGCCCGTGTTGGACGCTGAGGGGAATGTGATTGGCCTGCTCTCTACCGAACATGACGTCACCGAACGCAAGCGGATGACCGAGACCCTGGCTCAGGAACGCAACCTGTTGCGCACGCTGATTGATGCCCTGCCCGATCATGTCTACGTCAAAGACAGGGAAGGACGGCTGTTGTTGACCAATCTGGCTCAGGCCCGCGACCTTTGCTTTGACGACCCAACGCAGTGTGTCGGCAAGACCGACTTTGACCTGTATCCCGCGCCGCTGGCAGAGCGAATCTGGGACAACGACCAGCGCGTCATCAAGTCCGGAGCGATGGTAAGCGAGGAAGAACAGTTTATCGCCCCTGACGGAGAAACCCGTTGGGTCTGGTCAGTCAAGGCACCGTTGCGATCTCCCAACGATGAGGTCATCGGTCTGGTTGGATTGAGTCGCGACATCACCGAACGCAAGCAAATAGAACAGCAGCTGGCTGCTGAACGCCAACTACTGCGGACTGTGATTGACAACATCCCCGATTTCATCTTTGCTAAGGATGCCCAATCACGGATGACGCTCAACAATGTCGCCCACGCCGTTGCCCTGGGGGCAACACGGCCCGAAGACTTGCTGGGCAAGACCGACTTTGACTGCTTTGAAGAAGAACAGGCCCGCCAGTATTATGAAGCCGATCAGATGGCTATCAAGGCCGGCCAAATCACTCACGTCGAGGAAACTTACGTGGACCCGACCGGCGATGTGCGCCAGTTGATCACCACCAGGGTCCCGCTGCGAGACACTAACGGCAAAGTCTTCGGCCTGGTGGGCATCAGCCACGACGTGACCGAGATCAAAAGAGCTCAGGAGGAACTGCGCAGGGCGCGCGACGAGTTGGAGGTCCGCGTGGAGGAGCGCACCGCCGACCTGGCTGTCGCCAACGTGAAATTACAGGTCGAGATCAACGAACGTAAGGAGGCCGAGGCGGAGCTGCAGTGGCATTACCACCAGGCCGAGCGCGCACGCAGCGAGGCCAGCGCCATTCTGGACGCCACCGGCGAGGCCATGGTCTTGATTTCGCCAGAACGTTGGATTCTGACCATCAACCGCCGCTTCACCGAGTTCTTCGGCCTGAGCCAGACTGAGATGATAGGCAACCGCTTTGACGACCTGCGCACCGAAGTCGAACGGATTTTCGAGGACCCGGCCGGCCTGATCGCGCTGATCATGGCTTCGACCGAGGACACCCAGCAGCAGTTCAGGCAAAGCCTGTCGCAGAAATGGCCTGCCAGACGGGAATTGGAGCTCTACTCGACACCGGTGCGTACAGGCGAGGGGCAATATCTGGGGCGCCTCTTCGCTTTCCGCGACGTGACTCGCGAGCGTGAAGTGGACCGCATGAAGACCGAGTTCGTCTCACTGGTATCGCACGAATTGCGCACGCCGCTCACGTCAATCAAAGGCTATGTGGATTTGCTGCTAGGCGGCAAAGTGGGCGAACTGGACAAGACGCAACTCAAATTTCTGAACGTGGTTAAGAACAATACCGACCGCCTGGTGTCCCTGATCAGCGACCTGCTCGATATTTCGCGGATTGAATCGGGCAAGATTGAACTGAGACAATCTGCCCTGGACATCGGCCGCATGGTTATTGACGTGACCAATACGATGCAGCCCCAAATTCAACAGAAAAAACAGAAGCTGACTGTGGAAATTGCTCCCGGCCTTCCCCCTGTGTGGGCCGATGCCGACCGGCTGACAGTGATCCTCACCAATCTTTTGTCTAATGCTCACAAATATACTCCCGAAGGCGGGCAGATCACTGTCAGGGTGTATCAGACCGATTCGATGGTGCGCGTTGATGTCCAGGACAACGGCATCGGCATGACCCCCGAGGAGAAGTCCAAGCTGTTCACCAAGTTCTTCCGTTCTGACAATCTGGTGATCCAAGAAACGGTTGGCACGGGCTTGGGGTTGGTTATCACCAAGTCGTTGGTCGAAATGCAGGGCGGCGATATCTTCGTCGAGACTGAAAAAGACGTAGGCTCGACCTTCAGCTTCACGCTGCCCACGTCACCGCAAGTGGACAGGCGTCTCATGACATGTGAACTCCCTGAACGGCCGGTTGACAAAGAGAGCAAACGGATTCTAATCGTTGATGACGAGCCGGATATCGCCGATTTGCTGCGCTTTTGCCTGGAGCGGTCGGGCTACCAGGTGTTGGTGGCCCACACTGCCAGCGAGGCTTTCCAGACAGCACAGACGGAATCGCCCGACTTGATCATGCTAGACATCCTGTTACCGGACGCCGACGGGTTCACGGTTTTGGAATGGCTGAAGAACGATGAACACACCAAAGAAATTCCGGTCGTCCTGATTTCCATCTTGCCAGACGACGGTCATGGTGAGATGCTCGGAGCGGTAGATTACCTCACCAAACCAGTCGACGAGTCCGATCTTCTCATGCACGTGTCCCGTATCCTGGGCGACGAGCAAGGCTACCTCGTCTTGGTGGCTGAAGATGACCTGGATACCCGCCAGCTTCTGGCCCGCCAGTTGGAAGAGGCCGGCTATCGGGTACTGGAGGCGGCGAACGGTGCGGAAGCTGTTAACCTGGCCAAGGCCTACCGGCCCGACCTGATCCTGTTAGACATCAAGATGCCGGTGGCGGATGGTATCACCGCCCTCAGAGAATTGCGTCAGGACAAGGACACTCGAGACACGGCTGTCATCATGATGACCGCCAGCCCTGGTCTGGCTGAGGCCAGTCAATCAACAACACGAACACTTGGTGTGGCCGCACTGCTGAGAAAACCATTCACCGCCGAAGAACTGGTCAAGGTCATTCAGGAAAGCCTCAAAAACCGACCAGAACATACCAGGTCGACGCCACAGGAGGAATAAGTCATGTCGCCGAATTGCAAACTGGATACTGAACAGCGGGCCAAAGAATTGTCCCCGTGTTTCGAATATTGGGAGAAGTTAAAAGATATCATTGACCAACTGATCGATATCATGCTGGACTATCGTCAGAGCGGGCATCCAGGCGGGTCTCGTTCAAAAGTGCAGGCGATGATATTGCTCACGCTCAGCGGCATCATGCGCTGGGACATCCGTCACCCTGAAAAACGGTTCGCCGACCGCTTCATCCTGGTCGCCGGCCACACCAATCCGCTGATCTACGCGACGCTGGCTGTGTTGAACGAGGCGCTACGGGTGAAATATCAACGCACCGGCGACAAGAGATACCTAGTGGCCGAAGCTGATCGCTTCGCTTTGTATCCGGAAGACTTGCTGACGCTGCGCCATCGCGGTGGGCTGCCTGGCCACGCCGAAGCGGCCGGCAAAACCCTGTTCTTCAAGTTCAACACTGGCCCCAGCGGACACGGGTCGCCGGCGGCCGCCGGCGAGGCCTTCGCCCTCAAGTACGCCGGGGCCAAGGGCGTCAAGGTGTTCGCTCTCGAGGGCGAGGGGGGTCTGACAGCCGGGGCCATTCATGAAGTCAAGAACACCGCCTGGGCTCTGGGACTGGACAACCTGTTCTACCTGGTTGATTGGAACGATTTTGGCATAGATGCCCACCGTATCAGTTCCATCGTCAAAGGCAACCCCGACGATTGGTTCACCCCGTATGGCTGGCGCGTGGTCGGCTGTGAGAACAGCGAGAACTGGGACTGCATGACGCGCGCTTTCCTGGAGCTTATGGAAGGTGCGAATCCAGAAGGCGTGCCCAGCGTGCTGTGGTTCCGTTCCAGGAAAGGACGTGGCTATGGCGTGTATGACTACAAATCGCACGGCACGCCCCATCCTCGCCACAGCGACCTGTTCTGGCAGACCAAGAAAGAATTCATGGACAAATATGGCGTCACATTCGAGAACTACGGCCGACCTGCGCCCGAAGACCCGGCTGAGATGCGCGCCGAGGCGTGGACCAACATCCAACGTGCCCTATCGGTTATGACCAGCGACGATGCTTTTGTGGACTATGTCGCCGACACTCTGGTCGCGCTGGGCGACAGCGTGCCGGACGATATCCCCGAATTCTGGCTGACGCGCAAGGGCAACCCAATTAAAGATGAGGCCATTTACGACTATCGCCGCTATCCGGCGGAAATGTATGTCGCACCTGGGACGAAAGTCCCCAACCGCGCCGCGCTGGCGAAATGGGGGGCGTGGGTTAACGCCTATTGTCGGGAAAAGTACGAGCGTCCGCTGGTCATCGCTTTGTCGGCAGACCTGGCCGGTTCGACCAACATTGCCGGCTTTGCCGAGAAGTGGGGCGACTTTAACGGATGGGGCGTCTATAACCGCGAAACCAACCTCAAAGGCACGTTGCTGCCGCAAGGCATCACCGAGTTTACCAACGCCGGCATGGCCGCTGGCATGGCGACGGTTAATTTCTCGACCACGCCATTTGAAGAATTTGACGGTCTGTTTGCCGCCTGCTCGACCTATGCATCGTTTAGCTACCTGAAATATGGCCTGATGCGCCTGTTCAGCCAACTCGCCCAGGATAGTGAAATCAAAGTGGGTAAGGTCATTTGGGTGGCCGGGCACTCCGGCCCGGAGACAGCGGAGGACTCGCGCACTCACTTTGGTATCTTTGCGCCGGGCGTCACCCAGTTGTTCCCGCGCGGGCACATTATTGACCTGCACCCCTGGGAGTACAACGAGGTTCCCGTCGTGCTGGGCGAGGCATTGCGGCAGAAGTCGCCCATTATCGCCCTGCATCTGACCCGTCCGCCCATCAGCGTGCCCGACCGCGCCGCACTGGGCATCCCGTCGCATTTTGAGGCGGCAAAAGGCGCGTATATCCTGCGCGACTATCGGCCTGACCAGAAGAAATTCGGTGCGGTGATCGTGCGCGGCACGAGCACCACCAACAACCTGGTCAAGATTCTGCCCGAGCTGGACAGGAACGGCTTGAACGTCAAGGTGGTGGCGGCCATCAGCCGCGAGTTGTTCGACCTGCAACCGCAATCCTACCGCCACACCGTGCTGTCACCGGCCGATCAGGTGGATTCAATGTGTATCACCAATGGAGCTCGCCGCTTGATGCACGACTGGCTGAGCAGCCGGGTGTCGGAGGAGTACACCCTGTCCAGTGACTGGGATGACCGCTGGCGCACTGGCGGCACAGTGGAAGAGGTGCTGGAAGAAGCGCATCTCTCGCCGGAACACATCCTGGCAGGGATCGAACGGTTCGTCAAAGAGAGGGACCAACGCCTGGGACGAATCATCGCTGGTGTGGAAGAGGCCCGCAACCGTTAGGTGCTGTTGACAGGAGTCCGCTGAAAGGACACAGGTTTCACCGCTGAGACGCCGAGGGCGCAGAGTTTTCAAGAACCTCGGACGAAGTGTGGAGAATTTTAGAATGTCGCAGGTTCTCGATGCCCTCTGCGGCTCGGCGGTGCGTGACCCTTCTTCAGCCAGCCATCCTCAGTCGAGTGGCACAATCGTGTCGATCAAAAGTCTACGCTCTTCTTCTGTCGGCTGGAGCGGCGACACCGGCCGGCCATTGCCCATGCCGCGCTGTGACAGGGCATACTTGATGCCGGCCAGCCAGCTCGTTCCGCCGGTCAAGATGCCGCAGACGTAACGTGCCCGTTCAAAGTGGCGCGCCAATTCGTCTCTGTCGCCGCGGACGCCAGCTTCATAGAGGTGGATGTAGGTCTCCGGCTCGTAGTTCGCGCCGACTGGCACAGCGCCCACCCCGCCGGCCAGCAGGCCATCGTACATCAGTCGTTCCTCGCCGACCAATACCCGCAGGCCGAGTTCGCGCCCCTGTGCTATTAGCGGGAGCAGCAGGTTCGGGTCGCCGGAGCTCTCCTTGCAGTAGCGCATCCAGCCGCGGCGGCCCATCTCCAGAAAAGTGTCCAATGCGATGGATGAGCCGACGCAGGAAGGGATGTTGTAGACGACCATCTCCATTTCTGGGCACGCTTCCTTGCACGCGCCAAACAGCCGAAGATGCTCCTGACTCGAGCGCGTGACGATGTAATAGGTTGGCGAGACGGCGTAGTAGCGATAGCCCATCCCTTGCAGCAGCTTGAGCTTTTCTATCGTCCGCCGGGTCGAGGTCTCCATGACACCGCCCAAGATGGGGATTACCCCACTCACCTCGTCCAGAGCGACCTCCATCATGCGCGCCCACTCCGGCCAGGTGAGCAGCGGCCCTTCGCCGGCTGAACCGCCCACAAACAAACCATGCACGCCTGCCTCGATGAGATAGCGAATGACGCGGCGGAAAGCGGCACCATCAATTCGGTCTTCTTCGTCAACCGGCGTAATGACGGGTACAACAATGCCGTGCAGGTCACCTCTTGCGTTCAAACCAAGATTCCCTCCTTGTCTATCGCCGCACGTGAAACATTCATGCATTTTACTCTGGCCTCTGTCGTCTACGCAAATCGTATCTTCCGGCGACGATGGAATCGGGCGCGTGCCACCCTACCGCGACAGCACGCCGGCAAGGTCGAGGTCTTTGGCCCGATGGCAACTCACGTAATGCTCAGGCGCAACCTCTCGAAGCTGCGGCGTGACTTGCCGACAGATATCAATGGCATACTTACAGCGGGGATGGAAATAGCAGCCAGGTGGCGGGTTGGCCGGATCGGCCACATCCCCCTCTAGAGGAATACGTTTGGAACGAAGGCGTGGGTCTGGCTTGGGCACAGCGGACATCAACGCCTCGGTGTAGGGGTGCTTCGGCGTATTGAACAGCGTTTCGGTCACGGCTACTTCGACAATCTGACCCACATACATTACCGCTACCCGGTCACTAATGTGCTTGACCACACTCAGATCATGGGCGACGAAGAGGAAGGTCAGACCTAAGCGCGCCTGGAGGTCGAGCATCAGGTTTAGAATCTGCGCCTGTACCGATACGTCCAGCGCGGAGACCGGTTCATCGGCAACCACCAGCCGCGGATTGAGAGCCAGCGCACGGGCGATACCGATACGCTGACGCTGGCCGCCGCTGAACGCATGGGGGTAGCGGCGCATATACTCCGGCCGCAGGCCGACCATCCGCAACAGCTCCGACACCCGGTCCACCCGCTCCTGATAGTTCCGCACGCCGTTGACCAACAGTGGCTCTCCCACGATGTCGAACAGGGTCATGCGTGGGTTGAGCGATGAGAACGGGTCTTGAAAAATCATCTGCATTTCGCGTCGTAGTGGCCTAAGCCTGCTCTTTGGCAACTGTGCCACATCAACGACTGTACCATCGCCAGTGCGAAACAGAATCTGTCCGGCGGTTGGGCTGAGGGCACGCAAAATACAGCGTGAGGTTGTGGTCTTCCCGCAACCGCTCTCGCCCACCAGGGAAAGGGTCTCACCCTGCTTGATGTAGAAGTCAACGCCGTCCACAGCACGCACGTAACCGATCAGCTTACGCAGCAGTCCCTTCCGGATGGGGAAGTATTTTTTCAGCCCTTTGACTTCCAGCAGAATTTCACTTTTCGTTTGCTGTGCGGCCACTTCCTTTCGCCTCCCTCACGTCTGCTCCACAGCTATGAGGCCTTCGTTGTAGAGAAAACAACACACCCGTTGGCGGCTTACTGTGACCGGTTGCGGCTGCCTCACGTCGCACAGTCCTGTAATGACCTCTGCGCATCGCGGATGAAACGGGCAGCCCCTCGGCCGGTTATATGGGTGCGGGATCGCCCCCTTTATGGTTGGCAGTTGCACTCGCGGCGGGGCCAGTAAGCTCGGGATTGAGCACAGGAGGGCGCGGGTATAAGGGTGCTTGGGCGCGTGAAAAATGTCATCCACCGGGCCCTTTTCGACATCGCGCCCCAGGTACATCACCACCACTTCATCGGCCATCTCGGCGATGACGCCCATATTGTGGGTAATCAAAATGATAGCCATCTGGCGTTCCTCCTGTAGACGACGCAGCAAGTCCAGGATCTGCGCCTGAGTCGTCACATCCAGTGCAGTGGTCGGTTCGTCAGCGATAAGGACCGTGGGATCGCACGACAGAGCCAGGGCGATGACCACCCGCTGACGCAAGCCACCGCTCAATTGGAATGAATACTCATTGAGGCGTCGTTCTGGTTGGGGAATGCCGACCTGGCGCAGCAGTTCAATCGCCCTGTGGCGCGCTTCCTTCTTGCTCACATTGCGGTGTAGCCGGATGGCTTCCATGATCTGATTACCGATAGTGTAGTGCGCGCTGAGGGAAGTCATTGGCTCCTGAAAGATGAGGGCAATTTCATCCCCACGTATTGCGCGCATCTCCGGGCTGTTTGGTTTCAGTTGGGTCAGATCGACTTCTATGCCCGGCTTGTCGCCTTTGTGCCGGCGCAGCAAAATCTCGCCGGCGACAATGCGGCCGGGCTCTTCCAGAATGCGCAAGATGGAACGCGAAGTGACACTTTTGCCACAGCCACTTTCGCCCACAATGCCCAACGTTTTGCCAGCGTACACATCGAAGCTAACGCCGTCGACGGCCTTCACTGTGCCCTCATCTGGAAAGAAATAGGTCTTTAGCTCGCGCACTGACAGGATGGGCCTGTCGTGGTTATTGCTCATGGCATAACTCCTGGTGCGCGCAGGTCGCGCTTGGGTTGTACTCATCCATACGGGTCTGCCGCGTCACGCAAACCGTCGCCCAGAAAGTTGAACGACAGGATAGCAATGATCACCGGTATAGCCGAAATCATCAGCCAGGGCGAAATCGCCAGCGTCTGAACGTTCTGGGCGTCCTGCAGCAACACGCCCCAACTGATGGCCGGTGGGCGCAAACCCAAGCCCAAGAAGCTGAGCGATGTCTCGCTGATGATCATTGCCGGTATGGCCAGCGTCGTTGCGGCGATGATGTGGCTCAGGAACGACGGCACCATGTGCCGGAAGATGATGCGCATCTGGCTACAGCCTGCCAACTCCGCGGCCATGACAAAATCCTCCTCGCGCAGCGATAAGAAGCGACCGCGAACCACGCGCGCCAATTCCGTCCAGCCAATAAGTGAGATAATCAAGGTAATGGCAAAGTAGATTTGCGTGACCGACCAATAGGTCGGCAGGGCGGCTGCCAAGCCCATCCACAAGGGGATCGTGGGGATGGACCGCAGGATCTCGATGACTCGCTGGATGAGGTTGTCAATCGCGCCGCCATAGAACCCGGAGAGCCCGCCCAACAAAATGCCCAGAAGCAAGCTCAATGTCACGCCAACCAGGCCGATGGTCATGGAAGTTCGGGTGCCAAGCATAAGCCGCGAGAAGAGGTCACGGCCCAACATGTCCGTGCCTAGCAAAAAGATGGCGTCCTCTGTTTTCACCTCTCCAGCTTCTACGCCAATGAGATGAACATCGGTTGGGAAAAGGCCCAGAAACTTGTAGGGGAAACCGTGCGCGAAGAACTTGATCGGTATTTTCTTGTCTAGATTGACCTGGTACACCCGTTTGAAGGTTTTCATGTCGCGTTTGCCCTCAATAGCGTACACGAACGGGCTGAAGCGACCGTTGTCGAACAAATGGATGCCTTGTGGGGGAAGCAACGAACGCTTGGCTTCGGACGCATGGGGGTCGGAATAGGCCAGAAAATCGGCCAGGACAACCACAACATAGAACAGGATGATGATCGCCGCGGCAACCATTGCCACTTTGTGCTTGCGGAAGCGCCACCACATAAGTTGCCATTGAGTGGCAACCGAAACACGCTCCTCTTCCGCTGTGGTGACGAAATCCTCTGCGCCTTCCAGCGATCCGGCGTCCTGGCTGATCTCATGGCCTCGTGGGGGAAGTCGCTCATCGGCCATGAGCTAACGCCCCTCCAGGCGGATGCGTGGATCAATCCAAATCAACACAAGATCTGAGATGAATGTGCCGATCACGGTCATGACGCCCAGCATCAGCACGATGGTCCCGGCCAGGAACATGTCTTGCGCGATCAGGGCTTTGAGCAATAGCGGCCCTACAGTGGGTAGGCTAAGCACCAGCGAAACGATAATGCTGCCCGACACCACATAAGGGAACAGATAGCCTATCGTGCTGGCGAAGGGGTTTAGCGCGGCGCGCACCGGATACTTGAGAATCAGCCGTGTCTCTGGCAGGCCCTTCGCCCTCGCCGTGACGACATAGGGCTTGCGCAGCTCATCGAGCAGGTTGGCCCGCATGATGCGGATCATCTGCGCGGTGCCGCCCAACCCCAACACCAGTGCCGGCAAGGGCAGATGCTTGATCATATCCCACACTTTGGCCAAGCTCCATGGCGCCTCTAAGTATTCCGGTGAGAACAGGCCGCCGATGTTGGCGTCGAAGTAGCGGAAGCCGATGTACATCAGGATCAAGGCCAACATGAAGCTGGGGATGGCGATGCCAATGAAGCCAATGAAGGTGAACAGATAATCTCCGAAAGAATATTGTTTGACGGCGGAATAGATACCGATGGGCAGGGCCAGGCCCCAGGTTAAGACGATAGCTGCCGCAGACACAATCATAGTCAGCCAGATGCGGTCGCCGATGACGTCGAGCACCGGCCGCCCCCACTCCATCGCCATGCCAAAATTGCCGCGCAGCACCTGCTGCATCCATTTGATGTACTGGATATATATCGGCTGGTCGAGCCCATATTGTTGGCGTAAGGCGATGACATCGGCTTCGGTCACGATGCCGCCAGAGAGGGACATCTGGGCGATGTAGGAAGTCACATAGTCACCCGGCGGCAATTGGATGATCAGAAAGGACAGCACCGTGACCGCCCAGATTGTCACTACAGCCATGAGCACACGGCGCACCAGGAACGCAATCATCTTGTCATTACTCTCTCTGCTTGCTCACAGGACAAGGGGTGTTCTGGGGAGCGTGGCCATCGGCTCACGACGGCACGATGGCCACGCTCCCTCATCGTGTGCTACTGGGCGATGTCTTTGAAGAACAACGTCTCTGGGTGTGAGGTGCACGGCGTGCGGGCATGTTGCGCGTTGACCTGGCGGGCCGGCACGTTGCCCATGTTGTTCTTGACGATGCGGATGCCCATAAAGGCCGGCGACTGGCCAACCGTGCCGATCGTCCACTGCTCCTCGGCGGCGATCTTCCAGATTTCCTGCGCGTTCTTGATGCGCTCTTCCGGACCAAGCGCGGCCGCTGCACGGAACAGCTCCAGCGCCTTCTTCAGCTCAGGATAGGGTTCTTTCCCCTCTGCGCCATTCGTGACGTACCATTTGGCGATGCACATGCCCATGTGAGCTTCGGTCGGGTCAACAGGCAGCGCATGGCGTGGGAACAAATACAGCAGTTCAGAGCCGTCATTGGCCCACAGCATGATCTGGTTCTCGTTGTTGGCTGAACGGCCGAAGGCTACGCTGCGTTCCAGCTCTTTGACTGTGGCGTCAATACCGATCTTCCGCCACTGGTCGCGGATCATTTCCGCGTGCTGTGGGTAGAGCAGGAACATGCCGCCCACCGCCACCAGTTCGATTTGCAGCCGGCCCTTGCCGTCGGTGCGCAGGCGGAACCCTTCGCTGTCCTTCTTGTCCAACCCGATGCGGTCCAAGATCTCGTTCGCCTGGTCGGGATCATACTCGCACCATAGCTTGCGATACTCTGGGCCTGGGTTGTATGGCAGCGATTCGGACGGCACGACCGAGCCGGGCGTGCCCAGGCCAAGCCAGAAGGTCTCGTTCATCTGGTCGCGGTCGATGCCCAGCGACAGGGCATGGCGGAAGTCTTTGTTCTGCAGCCACTTGGCGACTTCAGGGTCGGCGTCGTAGCACTGGCTGACATGCAATGTGGTGTCAGAGCCGTTGAACGCCGGGTCAACATGGACGGTGTAGTTGCCCTTCTCCTGGTTCTCCAGGAAAACGGGAAGTTTGGTGATGTCCGTATGTCGTTCTTGCCAGTCATACTCGCCGGCGATGGCCCGCAGGTTGAGCACTTCAGTGTTCTCGGCCAGGGTCATCACGATTTTATCAATGTAGGGCAACTGGTTGCCTTCGGTATCAACCGCCCAGTAATAAGGGTTACGTTCCAGAACCCAAGTAGGCGTATTGATGGGGCTGGTCGTCTTCCAGGGGGTCACGGTCGGCAAATCAACGTTGAGCTGCCAGTCCATCTTGAACTTCAACAGGTTAAGCCAGTTGTCGAAACCGGCCTCGGCGGCCATCTTGTTGAGCTCCTCGACGGCTACGTACTTGGGATGGAACTGCTTGAGATAATGAGCCGGAGCATACGCGCCGCCCACGCTGCCACGCGACTGGCGGGTTGCCTGGCCGCCGCCTAACAGCGTGCTGCCAGCCAGAATTTCCTCGAACAGACAGTACGATTCAGGGAACTCGAACCGGATGGTGAAATCATCCACCTTGACCATTTTCCCTTCCTGTCCTCTGATGGACATGTCCGGGATTGGGCTGGGCATGATCTCACGGTTGAGGTAGATATCCTCATACCAGAACATCCAGTCGTCAGCGGTCATCGGCACGCCGTCAGACCACTTCAAGCCCTCGCGCAGGAACAGGGTGGTCACCTTGCAATCGTCGCTCATCTCATAGCCCTTCACCAGGCTGGGGACAATCTTGGTGCCGGTGTAGTCCCAGAAGAGCGGCTTGTCAGAGGAGACGATGCGGTTGCCGTTCTCTCCGTCCATGGGGCCGGTGAAGCCACGCCGCCACGTGCCACCATATTTGCCAATCTCATGGAGTGGCTTGATGACCATGAGGCTATCACGTTTGGGCAAACGTTCTTCCACAGGCGGCAGTTTGCCTGCTTTGACCAGTTCGGCCAGCATAGGGGCTTCGTTGAATTGAGTGGGGAATTGCGCCGGGTCGGTGACGATCGTCGGCCCTTCCAACTGCCCGATCAACTCGATGTCCTGCCCTTGAGTCACAGTCGGCGCCGTCATAGCCAACATGAACACGACCATCAGTACAACAAATGTCTTCCTTGCCATTGCTGTCTCTCCTTTCTAAAACTGCTGATACGTTCCACTGCGCCTCGTTTCGGCAACCACGCCTCGCGCCCTCGGACCGGGTCCGCCCTGTGAAGTTGTGTGGAAGAGTGAAGTCGCTGGACAACAGGCGTAGATGCACCCCGACATGAACCAATTGCCGCCTCATTTATATCATAACAGATATGGGAGGATTTGTCAAAACAAAAAATCTAACATCAGCTGCATTTGACAGGTTTCGCTACTTGCGAGAGAATCCCTATCTGTTTAGGCTTGTCTAACGAGTACGTAACGGCAGAAGGATAAGGAAGGAGATAGGTAACAATGACAGATGGAGCGAAGCCAGGTTCGGAGCAAGGGATTCTCGGCGGCGATTACCTGAACCAAGACCGTCCGATGACGCGGGAGATATGGTTGCAGGAGGTCTTCCCCGAATGGGGCACTTTCCTCAACCGGCAATTGGCGAGCGATGAAGTGCGGCCCGGCACTTTCGCCCTCTGGTGGCTCGGCGGGCCATCGTGGGCGATGAAGACATCAGCCGGCGGCGTGTTCCTGATCGACTGCTATTCGGGGCCATCAATCTACACCAGCTATGACTACTGCGGCGTGTGCCGGATGGGTGGAGCGCCTTACATCAACTGGCTGCGCCTGACGCCGATGGTCCACGACCCCTGGCGCTTTAAGCACATTGATTATTCGTTCATGACCCACGTCCACCAGGATCACACCGACATCTACACCATCAAGGCCCTGACCGCTACCACCGATTGCAGGTTCGTCGGGCCAAAGACCTCGATCAACCGCTGCCGTAGCTTCGGCGTGCCGGAAGACCGCCTGATTCAAGTACAGCCCGGCGACGAACTGGAAGTCCCCGGCGGACGGGTGAAGATGCTGATGAACTACGACGAAATTGCCCGCAACACGGGCGTGCCGCTGGGACACCCGATGAGCTTCCAGGAAGTCGCGGTGAGTTTCCTCTTTGAGACTGAGGGCGGCAATGTGCTTTTCCTGGGCGATTCGCTCTACCACAATGGCTATCGGGCCTTCGCCGACGAATATGACATTGACGTGACCATTATTGACATGGGTCACAACGCCCCAGGGGCGACCGACAAGTGTACGCCGTGGGACGTGTTCCGGGTAGGCCAGGCGGTTGGCACGAAGGTGCTGATTCCCGACCACTATGACAACTGGGCCAACACCCAGATAGACCCGACACAACTGGAGCGTATCGTCCGGGAAAACGACCCTTCCATCAAGACGGTCATCATGCAGGTCGGCGGCAAGTTCGTTTACCCCGACGATCAGGACATCGGCCGCTACAAATACCCTGACTACCGGGAGCTGTATCGGCCAGAATACTCCTGGCAATACGGTAAGCCTGCTCGAGAAGCTGGCCTGCTGTAGGCCGCTACAGAGCTTTTGAGCTCCCCCACGGCGCGTGGGCGCGCCGCTCATGGGGGGAGAAACGCCGCCCCCCTCCCGTCATGCTGAGCGAAGCGAAGCATCTCGCGTTACACGGGAAGTTGAGATTCTTCGTCGCTTCGCTCCTCAGAATGACGGAACAGAGTAGTTTCTTAGTAGCTCCTCCGCGGCGCGTGGGCGCGCCGCTCATTGGGGGAAGAAACGTCGCCCTATCCCGTCATTCTGAGCGAAGCGAAGAATCTCGCGCTGGCAGGCGTTGAGATTCCCTTCGCTGCGCTCAGGGCATGGCTTCGGCGCTATAGCGCCTCAGAATGACGGGACAAAGTCGTTTCTTAGCAGGCGCAGCCCCCATC
>DAOTYC010000028.1:0-4495 GCA_034435095.1 Anaerolineae bacterium
GGATTCGGGGAACGGATTGAACGGATTGACTCTCGCCGCAGGTTGGCGTCATCCGTTCAATCCGCTCCAGATAATCCGTTGACAGCTCACACCATGCACCGCGAGATGCTTCGCCTGCGGCAGATGCTTCGCTGCGCTCAGCATGACGGGGGCGGCGGCTCAGCCGCCTGGTCCGTCATGTCCCGCGCATCCGCTGTTCTCCGCGGCTCAGCATGACGGAGTGGGGGCGTGCGTCCGGCCTCAGCTCTGCTACGGGGTTTCATCGGCCGCGGCGGCAGATACGTCGAGGCCCTGTCGCCTGTCCAGAGCCCGGTTTATGGCTTTGAGCAAAGCGGGCAGCTCAAAGGGCTTGATGAGGAGGTCGGCGGCGTCGTAGATGATCGCTTTCAAGGCTTTGTCTAGCGAGGCGTATGCGCTCATCAGGATGACCTGAGTTTGAGGTTCGACCGCTTTGATTCGGCGCAACAACTCCAGGCCGTCCAACGACGGCATCATGACATCCGACAGAACGATGTCGTAAGGCTGCCGACCGATCATCTCCAACGCTTGAGAGACCCTGGAAGCCGCCTCGACCTCAAAACCTTGCGCGGTCAGGTAGTGGCCGATGAAGTCGCAGAAACCGGCTTCATCGTCTACTACCAGGACGCGATATTTCCTTTTCAATGCTATTCCTTCTCTTTTTCCGCCTCTTTCTTGGCCGCATTGATGATACCTTGCATCAGGTGGGCTGGCACCGGCTCGTAATGTGACAGCTTCATGGTGAAGAACCCGCGCCCCTGCGTGAAAGACCGCAGGTCGGTGGCATACCGCTGAATCTCGGCCAGAGGCACGAGGGCGGTAATCACGCCGGCCCCTTTCTCCTGGCTCATGCCCTGCACACGCGCGCGGCGTGTGTTGAGGTCGCCCAGCACGTCTCCCATGAACTGCTCCGGCACGGTCACTTCGATCTCCATAATCGGTTCCAGAATCTGTGGGTTCGCGCCCATGAAGGCCTGTTTGAACGCCTCGCGGCCGGCGATCTGGAAGGCGATGTCTTTTGAATCAACCGGGTGTTCCTTGCCGTCGTAAACGACTGCTTTCACATCAACGACGGTGTAGCCGGCAACAACTCCCGTCTCCAGAACCTGCTTGATGCCCTTCTCGATAGAGGGGAAGAACGAGCTGGAGATGGCGCCGCCAAAGACCTCGCTGGCAAACTCGAACCCGCCGCCGCGTTCCAGCGGCTCGACCCGCAGGGCGACTTCGGCAAACTGGCCGGCACCGCCGGTTTGCTTCTTGTGGCGATACGTCGCCGCGTTGACCTTGCTGATCGTCTCTCTGTAGGGCACTTTGGGCGTGGCAAGTTCAATCTCGACGCCAAATTTCTTCGCCAGCTTGTGGCTGGCCACGTCGACATGGGTGTCGCCCAGGCCGCTCAACAGCGTCTCGCGTGTGGACGGCTCGCGGACGACGCGCAGCGAAGGGTCTTCTTCGAGCAACCGGGCCAGGCCGCTGCTCAACTTGTCCAGGTCAGACTTGGTCTTGGGGCTGATGGCGACCGAGAAGAAGGGTTCCGGGAAGGTGATGCCCTTCAGCTCCAACGGCATGCCCTTATCCACCAACGTGTCTCCCGTCTGGGTTTGAGCCAGTTTGGAAACGGCGCCGATGTCGCCGGGGCCCACTTTGCCAATCGGCTTCTGCTCCTTGCCGCGCACTGCGTAGAGCGGCCCGACGCGCTCTTCCTGCCCGGTCCGCGCGTTGATGACCCGGCTGTCCGCCTGAAACTCGCCGGAGTAGACCCGGAAATAGGTCAATTTGCCAATGAACGGGTCAGCGATGGTCTTGAAGACAAACACGGCCAGCGGCCCGCCCACGGTGGGCGTCAGTTCGACTTCCTGGCCGGTGACCTTGTTAACAGCCGTGACTTTAATGTCAGCCGGCGATGGACAGAATGACGCCAGCGTGTCCAATAGCGCGCTCACGCCGATGTTCTGGACGGCCGAACCGCACAGAACCGGCACGGCCGACCGGTTGAGGATGGCCCCCCTCAGGCCTTGCACGATCTCATCGGCGGTCAGCTCTTCGCCTTCCAGGTATTTCATCAACAGGTCGTCGTTGCCCTCGGCGGCGGCTTCGATCAGGGCCAGGCGGGCCTGTTGTACCTGCTCTTGCATGTTGTCGGGGATGGCGGCTGGTTTGGCCTCTGCCCCCATCAGGGCCCTCATGGCGACCAGGTCAACCACTCCTTTGAACTCACTTTGGCTGCCGATGGGCAGGGTCAGAGGCACAGCATGAACGCCAAATTTGTCGGTCAGCGTCTCGACGACACGCTGAAAGTCAGCGTTCTCACGCTCCATCCGGTTAACGAAAGCCAGGCGCGGCAGGTTACGTTCATCGGCGCACTTCCAGGTTAGCTCAGTGCCGACCTCGACCCCCGCGACCGAGTCCAGAACGACGAGCGCGCTGTCGGCCACGCTCAGGCCTTCTATCACTTCTCCCATGAAGTCGGTGTAGCCGGGTGTGTCAATGAGATTGAGCTTGCGCTTGTTCCATTCGACCGGCGCTAACGCCAGGTTGATGGAGATACCTCTGCGGATTTCCTCATCGTCAAAGTCGCAGACCGTGTTCCCATCGCCGATCGAGCCCATGCGCGTGGTCACTTTGGCGTTGAACAGCATGGCTTCGATCAAAGATGTTTTTCCCGCGCCGCTGTGGCCGATCAGGGCGATGTTGCGCAGGTCTTTTACCGTGAAATCAACCATTATTACAGAAAGCCTCCTTGGCAATATAATAATTACAAGAGAACGGCCGCCAGGTGCTTATTGTAAACCAAAAACCGTTATCTGTCAAAGCCTGGCGCGGTTGGCTTCTGAATGATGCGCAAGAGCCATGCCCCCATCAGGACTGCCTGAAGGAACAGCCCGGTGACCAACACTAGGCTGGTCAGTGACGCTGACGCCGGACGACTGCTTGCGGCAGACAGGCCGGAAGAGGTAAACAAGAGGCCGAGGCCGAGGGCATTCCAGACGGCGTGTATGACCACAGCCAGCGCGTAGCGGCTCAACCATTGGAGCGGCCGTTTGTTGAACAGCAGGGCATGCCAGCCCAGCCCCATCAGCGCGCCGGTCAGACAATGCAGGAGGGTGGTTCCAAAGCGCATCGGCGCCAGCAGCACCCAGAACATATCGCCCAAAGCCAGGTTGCTGTTGAACAACCCTTCCGCCAGAGCAAAACCCGCACCTCCCAGCAGGCCCCACCACAACGCGCGTGCAGGCGAAGGGTGACGCCAGCTCATGAGCACCACACCTGCGGCCTTCAGCAGCTCCTCGATCAATGGGACGACAACGCACATCAGGAAGAAGAGGCTGATGACCACGGGCGGCGAAAAAAGCAACCCGGCCAGGTTCTCCGCCGATTCTGCCCAGCCCGGCTGCTGGATGTTCTCGGAAAAGGCTTCCAACGCCTCCAGCCCGCCAGGCGTGAGCAGCAAAATGATGACGGCGAGCAGAATGATGCCGACGAGGGCCAGCGCTTCGAGCACGACGGCTATCGAAGTGGTGATGAACGCCCCGCTGGACAATTGCAGGATGCTCTCCCGCCAGCTAGAGGACAGCCCGGCGCGGCTCAGCCGGCGGCTTGTCACTGCCAGCACCCAGCCTATGGGCATGCCGATGCCCAGCACGTAGAGAACAGGGAAAAGGACCCGCGACAGGCCACCCGGCCAGAGGACCAAAGACCCCAGCCCCACTGCCAGGATGAAGACGAGGGCAAACACGGTCGGATGGGGCAAATGAAACGCCGCACTGGGCCGTCTGGACAGGGCAGACACGGTCTGGAACAGCAGGGCTCCGCCCAGCGCCAGGCTGAGCACAAAAATCGAAAAGCCAGCGACCCCGCTGTTAAGCGGCGCACTGCCCGCACGGTCGAGGGCAAGCAAGGCTACCACCACGTAGATGCAGCCGGCCGTCACCCCTCCGGCCACGATAGCCAGGCTGCCCAGCAACGTAAAAACTTTCGCAATCCGGAGCCAGGCCGACTCCGCAGCGTAGGGTCTCGTGACCGCTTGTGGTCCCGCCGAATTGGACATAGCGCGCCCCCCGCCCCCGTTACTCTAGCATCGCCGTTCCCAGAAGTTGCAAGAATTATACCACATCGGCCCTGAATTGGAAATGAAGCGAACGAAGGGGCATCCAGGATTTCAGGCGAGTTAGCCGCAGGTCGAGTATGGAAACCCGACCTACGGCTACACCATGCTGAGCACAGCTGAAGCAACAAAGGGGGGTACTACACGCGCCGCGTGGGAGTGGTCGTCGGTGACAACATCCTGGTCGGCGTGTCCGTCGGCTTGGGCGTCGGCGTGGCCGTCTTGGTCGCCGTCGGCGTATTGGTCGGCCTGGGCGTCGGCGTGGCCGTGTGGGTCGCCGTCGGCGTATTGGTCGGCCTGGGCGTCGGCGTGGCCGTGTGGGTCGCCGTCGGCGTATTGGTCGGCCTGGGCGTCGGCGTGGCCGTGTGGGTC
>DAOTYC010000029.1:0-19033 GCA_034435095.1 Anaerolineae bacterium
GCTGAGGAGCAGATGGTCTCCGCCGAAACAGACCGCCTGGAGTGGCTGGTACTACTCGGCGTGACAACAGAAGTCACGGCCACGCCCACCATCACGATTACGCCCACCTTGACACCTACTGTGCGGAAGCAAATGGTCACCTTGTGGAGCTCGTCCATCCACAACGAGGCTGAGCTGTCGGGTTTCGACCTGCCGCCTCAGACGGACGCCATTGATGTTAACGTCGAGACGGACGACCCGGCCATCACCAAATCGGGCAGCCCAAGCCAGGTATACGTCGGCGACCGGGTGACCTTCGTGATCACGGTGCGCAACCCTGGCCCAGCCGGCGCCACCGGTGTCCAGGTCACTGACCAGATGGAACGATATTTCGACATCCGCTCGGTCACCACCACCCGCGGTGAGGCGGTCTACAATCCAACTACCCGCATGATCACGGTGACAATCGGTGACCTCGGCCCTGGCGAGTCGGCGACTATCGTCATTGTCAGCATTGTCAATGACAGGGCCAAACCGCCGATGACTTTGCGCAACGCTGCCGTGTTGGACTTCGACCAAAGTCCGGTCCAAATCAAAACGCCCGACGTGCTGATCCGGGTACTCGAAGAAGAAGTACCCATCCCCGAACCAGGCACGCTGGTGATGATGGGCGGGGGTTTGCTCAGCCTGGCGGGTTGGGTTCTGTGGAGGAAGAGAAGAAAAAATGCCGCATGAAGTCTTTTTGCAACTGTACCGTGGCGCGTTCATCGCCATCCCAAATCGGTGAGGCGACCCGGAACATAACCATCCCTTTTGATTCGTCGTAGCTATCATCCGGTAAGATGAAAAAATAGAGCGACAGGTGGGCTTCTCTGTCGTTTCGCGCGACCAGTTTGAGAGCATATATTTCGCCTTCGTCCAGCGGCATGACTTCAGAGCTCACCGATGTCTGCCATTCAATGGCTGAATAGCAGATGTCAGGATGGTGGAAACTCTTCAGTTTGCGGCTGCCGATCAAATACAGCCATACGTAACGCCCTCGCGGGTCGTCCTGCAGGGTATACAGGCGTTTGACGTATTGCTCCGGTTCGAGGATCAAGAATACCTCCTGGTTGCGCTCCTCAATATCCTGTCCAACCCATCGGCCAATCTGAAGCGGCACGTCATGGAGAACTGGCGAGGCCCGAAAGTCGTACCAGCTGGCGACTCGTCTCTGACGCTCTGTCGCGCGCCAGGTATCCAGGTCCACGATGTAGAAGTAAGACTGGCCACTGGCCCGATGGTATGTTTGCAGGGGTGATTGGCGAATGACGTCAGGCGCGACAATTTGGTTGGCCAAGACAGCCAGGGTCAGGATGACAGCAGCAGCTAAATGTCGGAGCGAATCTCGTGACATCGAAGGACTCCAAGCAAGGCAAACAACAGAGCCAACGCGAACACATAGAACACGATGCCAAAGGCAGTATGGTAATATTGCAGAGCGACCGCTTCGCCCCAGATGTGCGCTACAGCAAGCAGAGAAGTCACCCGCAACACGTTGGCGGCCAGGGCGATTGGCAGGGCCAGGGCCGTAAACGCCAGTTTGGCCGGCCAGGCCCCCCGCGTGAGGTAGATCAGCAACACCGTCAGGCTGACGAAAGTCACCAGCGAGCGCAGGCCGCTGCAAGGTGCGCCTACCACCAGTGAGCACCCCTCCAGAGAGAGCTGGGCGCCAGACTGTGCCACTGGCAAACCCGCCACAGAGGCCAACTGAGCTGCCCAATACGCCGTCATGACCTGAAGCGGCACGCCGATGCGCTCCACGAAGGGAAAGGGAATGGCCGCAGCCAAAAAGGCCAGCGGGAAAGCCTGTCTCCGTAAGGCCTCCGGGCCGCGCAGGAAAAGAACCAAACCGCTCAGAACGACTATCACACAAAGCGCCGAGAAATAAGGCGCGCGCAACCTGGCCGCCCATATATTGGCACTCGCCCCGCCCAGCAGCAAGGCCAGGCCAGCATAAGTCGAACCGCGAGTTGGGTTGTCCTCACCCCACCGCCTCCAGATTAGAAACGCTGAGACCAAAGGGATGAGAGGCCCATGGGCATAGTAATCATTGCTGAACCACTGTCGGCCCAACCACAGCAGCGCAGGCCAGAATAATATGAGCAACAAGGCTCCGATGACCAGCAAATTGGAGATTTTATAGAGTCTTCGACGGACCAATCGTCCTACCTCAAAATGACCGGCAACCAGATTAAGAGTGGGGAGATCGTCGTCCGCGCTTCAAGCCGACGCAGAGGCGCGTAACCATCCCACAGATAGGCTATGTTCCGAATCGTCACACCGCGTTGAGCCGCAGTCACCACTTCTGCACGATAGGTCAGAGTGACCATCTCCCCCGCATCGAGTGATCCGGCCCAACTGATAAGCCCGTCAGCGTCGCTGGCCGTTCCCCCGCCTTCATGTATCAGCGACCCGCTCAGGTAGGTGGTGTAATTTGGCATTGGATTGGTCAACACGACTGATGCTGCCGGCGATATGCCATCGTTTCGGAGCGAGATGGTGTAAGTCAGTGTCTCACCTGGCTCAACGGCGAGTTTGTCCACGGCCAGATAGGACGCCGACAGGTCTGGCGCATTCACATCGAGGCGGTGCGCCAGGTCAAACCGGACGTGGTGTTCATCGTAGCCGACTTCGACGATGTTGGTGATGGGGGCGGGCGGCAGCGGGTTGGCCACCGTCGTGCAGTAGCTCATCTGCGCCTGCTCACCAACCGCCAGCCTTCTATTCCAGGCTATGCAGCCCGTCCCCGCATCATAGTGCGCCTCGGGCGGCGAGAGGCTGCCTGGCTCGAAACTCAGCAACGAGGGCAGGCAATTGGAAACGACAGCTTCTATGGGCTGCCAGCCATCGTTGCGCAGGGTCAGCGTGTAGGCTACTGTAGCACCGCCGGGCACCAGTGTGTCGCTGGCCGTGAATGTCGAGCTGCCGAGCCAGCTCAGCCAGCCGCTGATCTGGCGCATGACCAGCCGCCTGCCCTCCGCTGAATCAATCGCCTCAAAGGGGAATGCAAAGAAACTGGTGCGGAAGCCGGGGCCGACATGAGTGAGCGCAATCGGTTCGCCGTGGCTGCCTTCCAAAGCCCTATCGCTCGCCCGGGCAGGGCTGAGAGCATCGCTGCGGTTGGGATAGGGGTAGGCCAGCGGATAAAGAGGCACGAGCCGGGTGATCGAGTTGTCGCGCATCCCGATTACGTGCGTGGTGGTCAGTTCACCCATGTAAGCACCAACGCCCAGGTAGTCTCGGCCAAAAGGGGTGAGGTCGCGCACGAACAGATAATCCTGGGAGATCAAAAACAAATTGCTCCCGCGGTCTAAAGCATGGGCCAAATTCTGCTCGTCCTGCTGAGTCAACGGCGAGGCCCAATCATATCCCGTGAACCATATCACCATCGGATACATCTGCAGCGCCGAAGCCGGTGGACTGCCTCGCCATTCCCCGGACTTCCAGCCCACATTCCAGTAATCGTATGGCAGGCCATTCTGCGCCAAAGCAGCCCGATAGAACGGCTCCATGTCATACCAGCGGTCGTCATCTACCAGGAGAACAGGCGCGGGAGAACTCGTGGTGATGACCGCCGCAGCCTGTAGGGTTGGGGACAATGTCGAGCGCGCGCTGACCATCAGCACATCGGAGGCCTGCCACCCCACATCAACCGGCACTGTGACCATCACCGTAATGGTGGTAAAGCCGCAGGCGGTGATCGTCGCGGTGCTTGGTGACAGACTGCTGGGCCAGGTGTGCCCGGCCAACGAGAGGTTATAGACATCCGGCAGGCCATTGGGATTCAAGTTGTGCACTTGCAGTGTGTAGGTAATCGCCTGACCAGCCGCCTGGATACCACTCTGAGCGGATGGCGTCAGACGGTTCGCCACTGACGGCGGCAGAGAGGTAAAGGCATCAATCACCCGCCTCATCACCTCGCGCCGCGTCTCCCGCTGGTTGATGCCCTCGAACCCAAAGGCAAAGTAGATCAACCGATATGGGACACAGTTCTTCACCACCTGTGCGCCTGAGAGTCCGTTCTCATAACTGGCTAACCCGTCAGCCGCAACTTCATTGAGTGGAGCAATCGCATCGGGCGACTGCTGGTTGTCCGCTCCATCGCCGCCGTTCAGGGACAAAGTCAGGCCCTGCAGCAATTGTCCGTCTGTCCCAATCAGGGTGCGTGACCCAGAATCATCGTGCGTCAGGTTAGCCCGCACGTAATGGCTGTACTGAGGCGAACGGAAAGGGCCGCTCGGATTGTCCCAATATCCGATGTCCTGGCCAGTGAGGAACAGGTTCCCACCCCGCTCCAGATATTCGGCCAGCGCGTCCCATGCGCCGATATAGCCCGGCGAATCTTGCGGGCATGACCAAATCACGATGTCATAGCGGGTCAATTCATCGGCCGTGGGCACACTGCGCTCCGAGCCGTAAATTTGGTAGATTGTCCGCCTGTCGTAGAAGTAGTTCAGGTCATCCAGTGCCTGCTGGAAATATATGGCTTGGCTGTCCATATACCACGCCCCACTGTCAACCAACAGGATGGTGGGCATCCTGCCCAGGGCAAAGTCCCGCGCCACAGTCTGCCCGGCGGCGACCGTGACGCCATGCGCCCAGCCCACCTGATGGCCCCGGCTCTGCACCTGCACAGAATAGGTCCCGCCAGGAAGGTCTACAAAGTACTCGCCGGTAGCTGGCGACGTCACCGCAGTGATTGGAGTGCCGGAGATGATCACCGTGGCCGAGATGGGGAGGCCGCTTTCGCTTTCGACGATGCGGCCTTGAAGCCTGCCGGTTGGCAGAGGGCTCAGTGAGAAATCGCGGACTACGGTCGTCCCCCCTACAACTGTAACATTCGACACGGTGCTGGGGTAATAGCCGAACGCACTGACGGTCAGGTCGTATGTCCAGGGCGCCACAGGGAAGACGAACCGCCCAGAGCCATCGGTGACTGACTGGGCAAAGCCCTCAGAGGGCAGAAAGGCCCGCGCCAGGACCTCTGCGCCGGCGATGGGCTGATTGCTGCCGCTTCGTCGCACCACGCCGCGCAGGTAGCCAGGGTTTCCGGCGGTAGCGACCGCCTGGTAGGCATCTATGCGCCCCCAGCCGTATTCGTTGTTCGGAATCGGCGAGCCGCGCCGCACAGCGGTCGAGGTCAAAATTTCCCTTAGCTGTTCAACTGAAATGGAGGGGTTGGCCTGAAAAATCAGCGCGCTCAGGCCAGCCAGATGCGGCGCGGCCATAGAGGTGCCGCTGTACGCGCCATATCGCCCGCCGGGCAGGCTGGAAACGACCTCCACGCCGGGTGCAGCGACATCAGGCTTGAGCCCCCATGGAGAGGGCCCCCGGCTGCTGAAGAAAGCGATGTAGTCGTAGGCATTCGTTGCGCCAGCCGTAATGCTCTCCGGGAAGCTGCCCGGCGAGCCGATGGTCTCATCCCACGGCCCGTCATTGCCCGCCGAGAAGATCGGCACTATGCCCGCCGCTCGCCAGGCCCGCACATCAGGCCTGAAGGTTTCATCGAAGCCCCACGAGCTGCCCCAGGAATTGTTCACCACATCCGGCGCCAACGTCGGATTGCCAAAATCGCCCGGGTCAAGCAGCCACTCGAAGCCGGCATGAATCCAACTGTCGTAGGCGATGCCCTCATCGCTGAAAATCTTCACCGCAATCCATCTGGCACCTGGCGCGACACCGAAAGCCGCTCGGTCCGCACTACTGCCCACCATCGTCCCCATGGTGTGAGTTCCATGCCCGTGGCCGTCGGTCGGTTCAGCGTAGCCTTCATTCGTAGTGCAAAGCCAGTTGGCGCGGTGGTCGTACAAATTCTTGCCCAGGTTGCCCCGATATTTGTCGAACAGGGCCGGGTGGTGCCAATCCACGCCGGTATCCATGTTCGCCACCACCACGCCGCTGCCATCCATGTTCAGGGCGTGCCACACCTGGTCCGCCCTGATCGTCTGGATGTTCCATTCCACCGCGTTGGCCTCCGTAACACTTTCCGCCTGGGTGTATGCTTGCCCCGCTTCTTCCGGCAGGTAACGGAGCCGGTCGGGTCGGATGGACCGCACATCGGCGCGTCGGGCAAGTTGCCATATCGTCTCATTTGAAGCACTCAGGGCAAGCCCATTGAAGACCCAGTACGGCCGGACATCATGAACCTGGGCCATCGCCGCTCGACCGTTCAGGAACTGCACCACATCACGTTGTGACTCGCGGGCCGCATTGCGCAGCGTCTCGACAACTGTCTGGCGCCGTTGGAGGCTGCCCATGGCGGCGAGTGCATCCGCGGTCGGTAGGGCTGGCTGTTCCGCCATATATACGAGAACTCTTTGCGCAGCTCCAGGGGCAGAAAGACTGTGTTTGAGCACCTCGGGCTCAATTTTCCGCAGGGAAGCCATTTCGAGCGACAGGGCTTCAATGCCGATGGGAGACTGTCCCTGCGCGCAATGGGGTATCAGGGCGTAGCACGTCAGCAGCATCAAGGCAACGGCCCACCCTACAGCAAACCTTTGGTTCAGCTTCATCCCCATGATTGCAAGCCCTCGGTCAACTGTGCACTATTTGGACGGGTGCATCCAGAATTTTAGGCGAGTTAGCAGAAACCTCAACCGCGTCATGCTGAGCGCAGCGAAGCATCTCATTTCACGATGTACAACGAGATTCTTCGCTTCGCTCAGAATGACGGCCAGCCCGATTCGGTGGCTATAGAAAACGCCGTAAGCACCTGCTTCCTTAAATTTCGGATGCACCCATTTGGACAGCGTGATGTCTGGATTATAGCAAAGCGTGCCCTTTTGAGAAAACCGCATGGCTTGCTATAATTCGCGCAGATTGACCAACTTGCCCTAAGGGGAAGAAGAATGTCGCCGTTAGACCTTAGCGCCATCAGCCACCAGGTCAGCCGGATGAGCCAACAGTTTGTCTCGCTGGACCGCGACCGATACATTGACGAGGCCTGCCGGCAATTACGCGCACTGGACCCGAATGAGCTGAGATCACGGCTGGACGCGGCACAGTTTGGCACCTCCTGGCTGGTTGCCAGGCCGCTCAACACACTGGCCGACAAGTCACCGGCCCCGCAAAGGCCCTCCAGTTTCAGCGTGGTTGCCGCCGATGGCTCTTTCATTGCCCCGGACCGCCACAACCCTGTCCGATACTACGTGATCAACACCGGCTCGGTGATGCTAAGCTACGGCACTGAACCAGACGCCCATTTGTCTTCGCAGAGCGCTCTGTTTTACGAAGAACAAGACCTGTATATCCCCCACGACTACAAAATCATACCCATCGAGGGCGCGCGGCTAGGCGTCAAGATGGCCCTGATGGAACTGCGCGCGCTGCTGGATATAGCTGAGAAGGTGCAAGGCCAGAAGCCAATTATCGCCTTGCGAGACGGCTCTTTGATCTTTTGGGCACTGCAAGCGGAAGAAGAGGAGGTCAAGGAGAGATTCTTGCGTGAGTTGGTCGAGCTGCTTGAGCGATTCCAGGCGATGAACATCCCGCTGGCCAGCTATGTGAGCTTCCCCAACAGCCGGGATGTGGCTAACGTCCTGCGGGTGGGCGTCTGTCCGGATGACCCGGTGAGTTGCGACCAGTGTTCAGACCGCCAGCAGAAAAAAGAGCCGACCTGTTCGCCGCTCGGCCAGGTGCTCGACCGCTGGATCTTTGAAAGAGAACTGCCGACTGGTTACCGGTCCGACATTTTTGAAAGCTCCTCGCCCATCCTCAAACAATACGGCGCGAGCCATTGGGTGTGTTTCTTCTACCTCAACGTAGGCGAGGAAATCGCCCGCGTCGAGGCGCCGCGCTGGGTCATCCGGGACGCAGGGCATTTGCACCTGATCCACGCACTGGTATACGACCAGTGCCGGCGGGGCGACGGCTATCCTTCCGCGCTGAAGGAGGCCCACGAGCAGGCCGTCATCTCCACAGTAGAGAGACGGGTGGTCGAAGAGATGATCGAAGAATCGCTCGGCCAATACAACATCTTTACCACGCGGTCGGCCAAAGATACGCAAAAGAGGCAAAGAGGGGTATGAGAATCGGAGAAATCGTCGAAACCTGTTCGGTTAAATTCACGGCACAGGGCGACTTGCATCAGCCCCCGCCGCTGGGCAGCCTGGTCAAAGTCGAGCTGGAGCCGGGCATTCAGCTCTATGCGGTGGTATGCTTCGCCCAAACCACGGGCCTGGAACCGGGGAGGCCGGCCATCCGACGTGGCACTGACGAGGTGTACGATGGCGCCATCTACCAAGAGCACCCAGAACTGCGGCGGACATTGCGCACCGTGTTTCAGGGGGTTCTGGTAGGCTGGCGGGACAACAAGCGGATATATCAGCATCTGCCGCCCCAGCCGCCGCCCCTGCACTACTCTGTCCGCACATGCGAACCCGCGGAAGTGAAGCTGTTCAGCGACAGGCTGTACTATCTGCGACTGCTATTGTCCACCGCCATAGACCTGCCAGTGCCGCTCTTGGTTGCTGCGCATATCAATCAGACCTACCGCCTGCGCGGAGAGGAGCGGGCCTGGCTGGAGAACGCCGCGCGCGAATTGGCGACGCTGCTCAAGAAGGACAACGATACGCTGATGAGCATCCTGTACGCAATTGATCCAGGTGACTGAAAGCAACCGCCAGGTCTAGCCCATTTGGTCTGCCGTCTGTCGCTGCTCGCTCATGCCCAGAACGCCATGTGGGCAGTACCTGGCGCAAATGCCACAATGTATGCAGATGTTGGGCTTGTTCGTCTCCTGGTCCCAGAAGACTGCCCCGACCACACAAGCCTCCCGACAACGCCCACAACCGATACACAGGTGAGACTTGAGCAGCACGCCGCCGCCCTTGCGGAGCTGCAACGCGCCTACCGGACAGGCGCGGGCGCATGGCGGGTCGCTGCACGCGCGGCAGGTGATGACTTTGAAGCCCCGCTCCATCCCGCCAATGGAGCGAACACCGATGCAGTGTCCGTCCAGTCCCGCCCGCGTGCGCCGCGCGCACGCGAACATACAGCTCTGGCAGCCTACGCATCGTTCCGTGTCCAACACCGTCAACCTTGTCATATCTGAGGGAACCTTTCTTGAAAGCAGGCGGACATGCACCAGCACCCATCAATTGGCCGCGCCGTTCTCCCGTTTCAGGATGGATGCCTGGACACATGCCAGCGTCTCTCGGATAAATGCTTCGTCGAAATCAACTGGAGATTCCGTCTCGAAAATTCTCTTGGGCAAACGCAGCGCCTCAAATGAGAACCCCTCGCGCATCTTGAACCGGAACTTTTGGTTGTGGATCTCCTCGCCGAGCCTGTCCAGGTCTGCGGGCGCGGTTTCAAAGCCAGCAACGGCCAGGGCCTCACACACCAGCTCTGGTTTATACAGGCCGCGGGCGAAGAAACAGATTGCCAGGCTGGACAGGATTTGCCGCCAACGTTCCTCGGCCAACAGCGCTGTCGCCAGCTCTGTCGGGCTCATGTCCTGCTTCACCAGGGTCTTCTGGTCTATGCTGTACCCCGCATTGTCCAGATGGCTGTGTCTGGCGCCCATCAAGTAGCCGATGTACGCCCCCGGCCCGGTGTGATAGCCAGGCATCTCGTTGCCCCCGAAGGCCATGGCGAACTCTTCGCCGCCGTAGCGGGCAGCCGCGTACTCTACGCCGCGGCTCAATGTTTTGTAGAACTCGCTGGGTTGCTCGACAATGTGCTGCACGGCCTTGATGTAGGTCGCATAATCGCCCCAATTCAGCTTCAAGCCTTCGGTGTCTTGCTCGGTGACGAGGCCGCGGTCCTGCGCCTCGGTGGCCCAGGCCAGGACGACACCAGTGCTCATGGCGTCAAGCCCCTCAGCCTCCACCCGGTCCATCAGTTTGAGCATTCCCCGTGGTTCAGCAATGCCCAACATGCTGCCCAAAGCGTAGATGGGTTCGTAGTCGTAGGAAATCATGGATGTTTTGTAGAAATAGGCCTCGTCCTCATACGGCTCTCGCAGGGCAGCGATATGGATGCAGCCGACAGGGCAGTGGGCGCAGGCAATGCGTCGCCCCAAATAGCCCTCCGCCAGAAATTCGCCGGAAATCGCCTGAGCAGCCTCGAAGCGGCCGGATTGCACATTGCGTGTCGGTAGGCTGCCGATTTCGTTAAGCGGCAGGACGTTTTCCGCCGTGCCCAGGTCATGGTACTTCTGCATAACAGGCGACTTCACCGCAGCCTCGTAAATGACATCGTACAACTTCCGGTACTGCTTTTGGTCAGCCACCGACAGTCTCCGTTCGCCTGAGACCACCAGGGCCTTCAAATTCTTGCTGCCGAACACCGCGCCGAGGCCCAGCCTCCCAAAATGACGGTATGTCTCGGTCATCACGGCGGCGTAGGGGATGAGCTTCTCGCCGGCGCGCCCGATCCGCATGATGCTACGCAGTCCGGCGCCGGGTTCGTTTTCGCGCAGGATGCGCCCCACCGTCAACGTGCTGCCCATGCCCCACAGGGTAGCCGCATCGCGGAAATGGACATCCCCGCCGTAGATGGACACCCAAATGGGGATGTTGCTTTGGCCTGTGATCACAATCGCGCCGTATCCGGCCATGCGGATGGCTACCGCGCTCCGCCCCCCGCAGTGGCTCTCCCCAAGGTTGCCCGTATGCGGCGACTTGAACATGGCAACCGTTTTGGAGGCCAATGGGAACAGGCCGGTCAGCGGGCCGACCGCCATGATGATCGGGTTATCCGGGCCATAAGGGTCGCAGCCGGGCGGACATTCTTGCAGGAGCAGTTGAGACGCCACCCCGGCGCCGCCCAAGTATTTCTCGAACAGGTCGGGGCGTCTCTCGACCCGGTAACTCTTCCGATTAAGGTCAATGTACAAGACATTTGCCAAACTATCTTCAGCCAGCATTGTTCTCCGGTCCTTTAGCGAAGCGATTTCAAAAATTATAACACCGATTCAGATTTTCGACAAACTTCGTGAGAAAAAGCGCAAATTCATGTCATCTTGACCACGATATTGCTGAGCACGTTGGCCGCTTCGTCGCCGCGGTCGGCTGCGTTGCTGAGATGGCGGTAGATTTCGCGGAGTTTGAGCATCTCGACAATATGCTCCAGGTCCTTAGGGCCGCTGAACAGCTCGGCCAGGGCCTCACGGTACAGCTCCTCGACCTGGTTCTCCAGCGATTTGGCTTCCATGGCATGATTGATGGTGATGCGGGGACGATCAGCAAGATGGATCACACCGAGCTGAATTTTTTCCGCCGACTCATGCAACAGAGCCACCATCTTTTTCACGTAATCGTTGCTCTTGATATCGAGTATCACCATTTCGTCAACTGTCGTATTGCCATAATCGAGCATGTCGTCAATCGCCAAGGAGAGCGCCAGAATGTCCTCCCGGTCGAACGGCGTGATAAATGTCCGGTTCAGGTCATCTATCAGGATATGCCGTAGTTCGTCCGCCTGTTTTTCTATGGAGGCGACGGTCTTGGCATGTTTCCTATTCTGGTTCTCGACATAGCTATGAAGGGCTTCAAAGCCCTGCACCATAAGCGTCGCGTGGTCAATCAGCAGTTGGAGGAATTTGTTCGGTTTTCTCTTGAACAGGTCTTTTATGCTCATGCCCCATCCTCCTGAAAGAATCGTCGTTTAGACAGTCAGTCGCGACAAGAATCTCCACAACAGCGCGGCGAGAATCGCCGCGGCGGGCAAAGTGACCAGCCAGGCGAGAGCAATCTGTCCCACTACGTTCCACCGCACCCGCGAGACTCGCTGAGACGACCCGACGCCCATGACAGCACCGCTGACGACTTGAGTAGTGCTCAGTGGGTAGCCGGCTACGGTCGCCCCGAGGACAACGGCGAGCGAAGCCACCTGCGCGGCGAAGCCATGGACTGGTCGGATGCGAAAAATCTCCCATCCTACGGTGCGCATGACCCTCTCGGCGCCCAGAATCGCTCCCAAAGCCAACGAACCAGCGACGATGAACACAGCCGCCAGCGGCGCTTCAAAGGAGTTGACGTACCCCACGGCCACCAGCCCCATGACCATGACCCCGATGCTTTTCTGTGCGTCGTTCGAGCCGTGGCTCAGCCCCAGGGCGAAAGCCGACAAAACCTGGAGATTCTTAAACATGAAATTAGCCCTGGGCGTCGCATTCTGACATAGAAAAAAGATGATTCGCAGAAGCAGGTAGCTCACCACAAAGGCTGCGAGAGGAGACAGAAAAAGCACTGCGACCAGATTCAAGACGCCCGAAACCAGGATGGCGCCAAGCCCAGAACTGGCGTAGACCGCCCCCAGCAGCGCCCCTATCAGCGCGTGGGTCGAGCTGGCCGGCAGTCCCAGCACTATCATGCAAAGGTTCCATAGAATAGCACCACCGAGGGCAGCGAAAAGCACTGCTGGCGTCAGAGCATCGAGCGCAATCAGGCCACGCCCCAGCGTGGAGACTACCGCTGTGCCAAAGAGAAACGGCCCGCAAAATTCAGCCAAGCCAACAAGCAGAAGAGCCTCCCGTGGCGCCATGGCTCGCGACGAGACGACTGTAGCGGTTATGCTCACAGCATCTTTGTAACCGTTCAGGAAGCCATATACTGCGGCACCCAAAACGATTACGACCAGAGTCCACATGGCCGACCTCCTGCATTCAGGCCTCGGCATCCGTTCTGAAACGCCCGACTTTGGCCAGAGGACACCCTCCGGCCATCGCGAGCTGTAGGCAAGTTGCCCGCGGCGTCACCAACGATCGGCGAGACAGTCCACCGAACGATGCTATGCCGCCCTGTCATCGCGAGCGGAACGAAGTGGCGCAGTCTCCGCCTCAACCGACGGCTCGGCCAGCCAGATGAGGCAGGCAAAGAAGATGATCACCATGGCCAACGCCCCGGTCAGATAGGGGTAGTTGATGTTCACGTCGAAGACGAGCCCAGCCCAAATCGGCCCGACGATACGGCCCAGGCTCATGAAGGCATTGGCCAGGCCCATTGCCATCCCCTGCCCGCCAGTGACGCGCTTCGAAATCAACGAACTCACGCCGGGTTGGAGCATCGAGTTGCTGACGATGAACAGCGCAACCGTGAGCAGTACTCCAACAAAAGACGCGGCGGAAAGCATGAGCATAAACCCGGCAGCGCTCGCCAACAAAGAGATACGGATCAGGCGCACTTCCCCCCATCGTTTGATCACGCGGCCTACCACGGTAAGCTGCATAACGGCCGTCACGATGCCGATCACCGTGATGATCGTGCCAACTTCGCGCGGACCATAGCCGAACCGCTCCAGGGCATACAGCCCAATGATGGCTTCGAAGTTCGTCAGAGCGAAATTGACCATGAGAGCCAGAATCAGCAGAAAAGCAGCCGGCCCGAACAGGGCCTGCCACATCGCATTCAACTGAGGGCCGCGCCAACCACTCTGGCTATACACTCGCTTGTCGTGAGGCAACGATTCTGGGAGCAGAAGCAGGATCAACACCCAAGCGAGCATGGAAAAGCCGGCGGCAACGAAAAAGGGCATAGACAGCGAGCCGCCGGCCAGCCAACCGCCGACGCCAGGTCCGATTACCACACCAATACCCATAGCCGCGCTGATCATTCCCATACCGCCGCCCCGCTCGGATTCTGAGGTGCTGTCACCAATGAACGCCATCGCGGTGGGGAGAGTCGCCGCCGATAGCATCCCAGCCAAAGCCCGCGAGGCAAAGAGCATCCACAATTGCGTCGACAGGGCGAACAGCAGAGCCGACAAGGCATTGCCAAATACCCCCAGCAGCAAAACGGGCCGACGGCCAATCCGGTCGGATAGTTGTCCCCACACCGGCGCAAACAAGAACTGCATGACAGCAAAAAGGGCCATCAGCAGGCCGAGATGACTTCCGGTCGCGCCGAAACTTTCGACATAGAAAGGCAAGATGGGGATAATCATGCCAAACCCCATCATGACAACCACCAATGTGAAGAAGAGGATGATAAGATTGCGACGATTAGTCTGCATTGCAGCACCTTTGAATGACTTCAGAACATTAGGCCAATTATACCACGAATGACTGCTTACAGCAATCTTTTTTTGAGGTATTGCACTCTTTTCATGTGGGAAATGTCCAACCGTCGTTCTGAGCTCCCCCCACGGCGCGTGGGCGCGCCGTTCATGGGGGAAGAAACGCCGCCCGACTCCGTCATGCTGAGCCGAAGGCGAAGCATCTCGCGCTGGCAGGCGTTGAGATGCTTCGCTCCGCTCAGCATGACGTGGGACCCTTATTGAATTTGCACCGAACCCGGTACAGCACCTCCTTAACCTTAAAAAGAAGATAAAACCGGCTTTTTTGACGCCGGTGCCAAGGTGATATAAGATACGGTGGGGTCAGTTATGGGGTTGATTCTACGGATAAGGAGAGAAGGGACAGTGTGTAAGTCGGTGTTCGTCTGTGCTTTTGTTCTTGCCTGGCTGGCCGTGTCGGCCTTCGTGCAGCCGTTGCCAGTCGCTGCCCAAACTCCGACGCCCGACACGAGCCCCACACTGAGCAGGCCAGACTTCGACCACGCGATCGCAGAACTCAACGCGCAACCGACCTCTGACCCCAGTTATGAAGCATGGGGCGAGGCGGTCGCTGCACGGTACGGCCCACTGCTGGACGCGCAGGTTATTCAAGTCCACGTGTTTGTTGTCCCACCGGCCACAACTTTCGAGAAAATCGTGGAAGTCTATCAGACCGTTTTCGGTCAGGCAGGCTGGCAAGTGAGCGAGACCACCGTCGAAAAGACTGAAACATACTCGACAATGGCCTGGACCGACCGTCACAACGTGTTTCTCATCTACCACCAGCCGGCGAGCCAGGCTGAAGATACCGCCGTTCTGGCCACAGTCAACATGCTGGTTATCCCTGAACTGCCAGGCATCGAACCGGTAGATGGCAGCGACAATCCAGCGTTGGCCGCCATAGCTGACCAGGTCGCCCAGGGCATCACCGGACGGACCGGCGCGCAGACCGAAGTCAAAATGATGACTGTCTCCGCTGATGTCCCGATTACAGAAATTCTCAGCTTCTACGACGAGGCCATGATCGAGGCGGGTTGGTCGCCGGTGGACGCTTTCACTCAGGCTGACGATAAGTTCAGTTCAATGGGGTGGCTGAGAGACCACACCATGTTGATCATCTTCATCACATCGGTCTCTCAAAATGCTGCTGACAAAAACCTGCTGTTGTGGATTGTCGCCAGGCTGCCGACGTCTGACGTATCGCCGTAGCCTCGCCCGGCCACACCACGAATCGCACTAAGGTGTGACCGTTATCTGGGCTATGATGGCCCGGTCTGCGTTCGGCGCGCCGTCCTGCAACACTGGCAAACGGGGGAAGTTTGGGTCGCTCCCGTCGTACAAGCCCGCTTCGAGCATATAATCGCCAGGCGGAGCGGCAGGGTCAACTGTCAACCTGTATCCATCCTGGATAATTTCGCCGACCACCCAACCGGTTGTCGGACGGGCGCCGGCGGCCGGTGTGCGGTCTTCCTGCGCCCGAATGCGATTTTCCGGGTCCAGGAGATGCACGAATACCGTGTAAGACGTTTCCATTCGGCGCAATGCCTTCCAAAAGAGCACCACTTCGAAGGCATTGCCCGCCTTCAGGACGAATCGTCGGCCATCATCTCTGTGCCCGACAGAAAGATTGGCTCCCAGCAACTCCACCTGATCGGCGAAGTTCACGTGCATGGGAAGCGCCATGTCCGGCGGCTCGAACACGCGCTCGGTCGGCTGCACATTCAGCGTGGTCAGGGCAAACCACTGGTTGAACGGGGCATCAGCCGGGCCTGAGCCGAACAGGCCGACCAGGATTTCGGCAGGGCCAGGCTCGACGTCCAGGGGAACAGTGAGGCTGTGCTGCCCCCGTATCAGGTCGCCGGCATTCCAGGCTGACGTAGGGAACGCTTCTCCAGCAGGCAGGTAAGACTCCGAAACCAGCAGCTTCTCCCCTTGTCTCCATGCCAGCCGCAATTCGTAGTCCGCAGCGATGGGTTTCAGCGCTTGCCAAAACAGTTCAAGATGCACTTCGTCCCCGGCCTGGACGTCCATCCAGTCTTTTCGGTAGCCCAACAAAGCAATTCGGTCAGCCCATGTGATAAGGGGAGAACCTGAGACGCCAAATTGCTCCTGGGTGGCCGGCTGCAACCGATCCAGGAACACTGTCCCCAATTCAACGACCTTGCCTCTGGGCGCTCCCATTTCATCCAGGACATCCACAGGCTGCGGCGCGCCTTCCGCATACACAACTGCTTGCAGGGTGTACGGGCCCGGCGGAGTGCCCGGCAGAGCCGCCAACTGGTAACGGCCAACAACCAGCTCGCCGGGTTGCCACCGTGTAGTAGGATAGAGCGGAGCCGCCAGACGACTATCCCGCGTCGGGTCGTTCCAGTTGAACCCGTCGGCGTCTTTGAGCCGCAGAGAGACTTTGTAGTCCTCATCAAGTGGCCGACGCGCCTCCCAATACAGATACACGGTCTCCGTGACACCAGGGCTGAACCCCAACAGGGTCAGAACATCGCCCAGGTTCACGGACATCGGCCGGGCGATTTCGGGCTTCTCGGGAATCTGGAAGGCTGGCGGGAGACAATAATGCCTCACTCGAACGTGATAAAAACTGCCGGCAACAGGCTGAGGTTGGGCGTATTGGTCCAGCAGCATCGTCACATAGCCGTTGGGATCAACCACCTCGTCCTGCCACAACACCAACCATGCCCCCTTCTTCCCCTTAAGGAGACGGTTCAAATCGGCTGCGACGTCATAACGCAGCACGTCTTTGGTGGACAAGGTCCGTTCATCGGGCAGCGGATGCCAATTGTCGCCGCTGTAATAGTAGTCGAACACCGGGTAAGCGTGGCCCGATGTCAGAATGACGACCTCACCTTCTTCCTGATGCGCCTGCACCCAATGCACAGCTCCGCGAAAATCGGGCTTGGAGAAACGAATGTCAAAGAACAGATTGTAATCGGCGTACAACATGACGGCCAGCACAAACACTGCGACGCCCGGCGCGAGCGAACGGAGCACGGTCGCCCGCGCCTGCCACAGCGCTGTGATGCCCGCGGCCAACACGATGAACAATGGCGGCGAGGCAACCATGGCGTAGCGCGGGTTGAACTTGGGCGTCCAGTACGTCGTCCACAGCAGCAAAGCAAGCGGCACAAAGACGTACAGGCCCAAGAACACCACGCGCGCGCCAGAAGGACAGCCGAATGCATTCCTCGCAGCCTGAGCCTCCGGGCGACTGCGGACTAGAAGCACCGCTACAAAACTGACCAGAACGCACGCAGCAAAACCGAACGCCAGCCAGCCGCCAGTGCTTTCCAAAACACTCTCTCCTCCGCTGAACGCGATGCCGATTTTGCGCAGGGCCTCGTCCAGCTTGAGTCGGCCCTCCCAATAGCTCATGTCAGCCCGGTATCGGCCAAACAAGTAGGGCAACCACGGCAGGTAGGCGATGACGCTCGCCGTAAGCGCCACAATCCCCTCGCGCAGGGAGCAACCACCAGTGCGCCCCTCGACACGGCGGAAACATCCCCACTCCATGCGCCAGGCAATCAACACATAGAGCATCTGAAAAGCCAAAACAAAAAAGGCGAAGTAATGGGTGTAGAGGGCCAGAGTGAGACTGAGGGCGGCGCCCGTCCACTTCCAACGGCGTGCCGCAGGATTGCTGTCCTCAAGGGCCAGCCAGAGTAAATAGCTGGAACACAAAGTCAGCGCCAGCAGCAAGGTGTACATCCGGGCTTCCTGAGAGTACCACAGATACAGCGGCGACAGCGCGGCAAACCACGCGGCCAGCAGCCCCGTTACCGAAGAAAACATCTTCTTGCCCAGCAGATAGAACATGGGCACGCTCAACCAGCCGAACAGCACCGAAAGTCCCCGTACAGCCTGTTCGCTCTGACCGAAAAGGGCCAGCCAAAAATGTAGCAGATAGTAGTACAGCGGCGGCTGAATATCCTGCGCCGTCTCAAACGTGAGCTGCGCCAGGCCCTTGCTGGCCAGGTACACACTGTACCCTTCATCGTACCACAGGCTCTGCGCCCCCAAATGAAATATGCGGACGGCCAGTGCTGCGGTTATGATGCCCAGCAGTACGCAGACTTCGGTATTCACATTGGGACAAGGCTTATTTCTTTGTTCAGTCGTCATGACTTCCTCAGCACGATGGGCTGCAAAGTCACACTGTTGGCTACCTTTCGCCCTGAAGCATCCAGAACTGGCAGCCGTTCCATGCTATCCAGGACGTAAAGGCCCACCTCTACACGATAGTCCCCGTCGGTGAGGTCGGGCGGCAAATGTAGGAGATGCTCGTCATAGACGATTTCTCCTTCAAGCCACGTCGAAGTGGGCAGCGACCCATTCTTGGGCGCAGAGTCATGTTGGGCGACGAGCGCGCCATCTGGCGCGAGCAAATGGACGAACACGGTATAGTCCTGGCGGGTCGGTTTCAGGGTCTGCCAGAACAAGACGACGCGCAGAGAATCACCCTCACGCCGCGCATCCGCGCCCAACAGAGTGAATTGGTTGGCCAGGTTGGCTTGCAGGGAATAGTCCATCTGCGTTGGCGCAGGCGGGAACACCTCTGGCGTCCAATGCAGTCGTTTGCCAGCGCGCTCAAAGCGCAGAAGGCGCACCCAAGTGCCTTTGTCGAACAGTCTGACGACCTGCTCCGACGCCACGCCGGTCACCGGCCAGCGTTGGTTCACCGCTCCCCAGTCATTGCCTGATAACACACCCACCCCCAGGAAGAACGCATCCCCTAAGTCCCAAGGCGTGGTCTCAGTCACAACAATTTCTCCCGGCCGCCACTGGCCGGGCGGATACCAGAGAGAGGCGACCATCGGCCGCAATGTGGTGTCCTCCACTGTCTGACCCTGGTCGTTGACGAAGAACGGATAGGGACGAGCTTCATCCGGCAAAGGCTGTAACACCTCCCAATACAAGCGGACTTTGGTCAGCCGCCAGCGAAAACGGTCCTCCAGGTCAAACCCTCGCAGCCGCAGGCGTCCGCCAAAATCAACCTGCACCG
>DAOTYC010000030.1:0-7237 GCA_034435095.1 Anaerolineae bacterium
CTGGCCGACGGCGCCGACTATATGATGCTCCTCAACAACGACACCGAGGTCGCGCCCGATATGCTCCGCCATCTGGTGGATTTCGCCGAATCCGATCCGGCCATCGGCATCGTCGGCCCGCTGATCTATTACTACGACGATCCGCGGCGCATCTGGTGCGCCGGCGGCGCAGTGAACCCGCGCACCGCCGCCAGCGCCGGGCTGAGCGAAGGAGAGATGGACGAGGGCGGCCGGGTCCCCTGCCCGCTGGATTACGTCAGCGGCTGCGCCCTGCTCATCAAGCGCCAGGTCGTGGAGCGGATCGGCCTGCTGGACGACCGGTTCTTTATCTACTACGAGGAGGCCGACTGGTGCGCCCGCGCCCGCCAGGCCGGCTACCAGGTCTGGCTGGTGCCGCAGGCCCGGGTCTGGCACAAGATCAGCCTGCAGGCCCGCGGGGCCTCTCCCCGCTACCTCTATCTGATGACGCGCAACCGGCTGCTCTACCTGCGCAAGCGGGGCGCCTCGTGGGCGCGCATCCTGTGGGTGATCCTGACCTCGGAGGTGCGCACGCTGCTGAGTTGGTCGTTGCGACCGCGCTATCGGGACAGGCGTGCCCTGCGCATCTACCGGGCGCGAGGGGTGGTGGATTTCCTGCGCGGGCGGTTCGGAGAGCCCGATTTTGCGTGATCCCGGTTCTGCGCAAAGATAGGGTGTGAACTGATGCGCATCCTGTTTGTCTCTTCCTGGTTTCCTTACCCCCCGGATAACGGCTCGCGCATCCGCGTCTTTAACCTGCTGCGCCAACTGGCCCGCCGTCACCAGGTCACGCTGGTGAGTTTCACCCAAAGCGACTTCCAGCCGGAAAGGACCGCCGCGCTGCAGCCCTGTTGCCAGGCGGTCCACATCGTGCCCGGCAGGCAGTTTTGTCCCCGCTCGCTGAAAGCGTTCCTGGGCTTCCTGGCGCCCTATCCGCGCAACGTCCTTGACACCTACAGCCCGGAGATGCAACGTCAGGTAGAAGCGCTGCTGGCCGGCGAAACGTGGGACGTGGCGATAGCGTCGGAATTGACGACGGCTCCCTATCTGGCCCACGCCCGGCCGCCGCGCATTCTGGAAGATGTGGAGATTATGGTTCTGCGCGAGCAGCCGCTACAATCGCCCTCCCGGTTGCGCCGCTGGCGCTATGGGCTTACCTGGGCCAAGTTCCGCCGCTATGTCGCCGGGCTGGTCCGCCGCTTCGATGCCTGCACGGTGGTCTCTGAGAAGGAGCGCGCTTATGTCCAGGAGATTGCTCCCAACGGACGCATCACTGTCATCCCCAACGGGCTGGACCTGGACGATTATGCCGGCTCTTTTGGGCCGCCTGAAGCGGATACCCTGATCTTTACCGGCGTGCTCAGTTACAGCGCCAACTATGACGCGCTGCAATTCTTCCTGGAACAGGTCTGGCCACGGATTCGCGCGCAGCGCCCGGGCGCCCGTCTGCGGGTCACCGGCCGGCTGGACGGCATCTCGCTGAACGGCCTGGCCGTAGACTCGAGCGTCGAATTCACCGGCTACCTGCCCGACATCCGGCCCGCCGTGGCCCGACACTGGCTGAGCATCGTTCCGCTGCGCATCGGGGGCGGCACCCGGCTGAAAATCCTGGAATCCATGGCCCTGGGCACGCCGGTGGTGTCCACGTCCAAGGGCGCCGAGGGGCTGGATGTGAGACCGGGGGAGGATATCCTGCTCGCCGATGACCCCGCCGGGTTCGCCGGGGCGGTGATCCGGTTGTTGAACGACCCGGCATTGCGGCAACGCCTGGCGGCCAACGGGCGCCGGCTGGTGGCCGACAAGTACGACTGGAACGAGATCGGGCAACGGTTCAACGCCCTGGTGGAGCAAGTCGGGCGGGGAGGAGGCGAATGATCCGCGAATTGACCCGCCCCCACTCCAACATCTTGCGCACCCTGGCCGTTGTTCTGGGCGTGCTGGGGGTGAGCGCCCTGGCCGGCTACAGGCTTTCCCCCACGTTGCAACTGCTGCTGGTCGGCCTGGTGGTCGCCGCGCTGGGGGGCGCGCTGGCCCTGCGGCATCTGGAAGCGGCCCTGCTGGGGCTGGCGCTCGCTGCGGTCACCGTGCCGCTGGACATCGGCACCGGCACGCAGACGGCGATCCCTTTCCCCCTGCTCCTGACGCCGGCCCTGCTGGGCCTGTGGCTGATCAAGATGCTGCGCGAGCGGGATCTTCGGCTGCACCCCTCGCGCACCACCTGGCCCCTGCTGGGGCTGGTGGTCGTCGCGCTCATCTCGTGGATCGCCTCGCTGGCCCTGTGGGACGTGTGGGTGCCCATCGCCTACAACCGCCACTGGGTGCAACTGGGGCAACTGTCTATCTTTCTGCTCTCGCCGGCCCTGTTCTTGATGACCGCCAATGGGATCCGCCAGGAGCGCTGGCTGCGCGATATCGTTTTTGCCTTCATCGCGCTGGGGCTGGCAGCCGTAGTCAATGCTCTCCTGCTCCACGACCTTCACGCCGTGCCGGCCTACTATTTCGTCGGCACCAGCGGGTTCTTTGGGCCGTGGGTCGTGTCGCTGGCTTATGGACAACTGCTGTTCAACCGCCGGTTGCCCTCCTGGCTGAAACTGCTGTGCGTCCTGGCCATGGCCGGCTGGATGTACTGGGCGTGGTTCCACGTCACCAACTGGCTCTCGGGTTGGGTACCCTTTGCCGTGGCCCTGGTCGTCATCACCTGGTTGCGTTCCCCGCGCTGGGCGTTGGCATTGCTGGCGACGCTGCTTCTCGCCTCGGCCGGCGCGCGCGATTTCGTCCGCAACCTGATCGTGGAGCCGGAGGTCCGGGGGGGCAGCGCCAGGCGGCCCGAGATATGGCGGGGGGCGTTGGAGGTGGGGCTGCGCTCGCCGCTCATTGGCCTGGGGCCGGGCAACTACATGTACTACTATCGCGCCTACGCGCCACGCCAGGCCATGGTCTCGCACAACAACTACATTGACGTCTTTAACCAGTTCGGGCTCATCGGTCTGGGGTTGCTGCTCTGGTTCCTGGGGGAGGTCTGGCGCCTGGGATGGCGGCTGCGGGCCCGTTATCCGGAAGACGGCTTTGCCCAGGGCTATGTGGCTGCGACCCTGGGCGGGCTGGCCGGCCTGGCCGTGGGCATGATGCTGGGCGACTGGTTCCTGCCCTACGTCTACAACATCGGGTTGTCCGGCTTCCGCCACAGCCTGTACTCCTGGCTGTTCCTGGGCGGGCTGGTGGCGCTGGACCATCTGGCGCGAGGAGAGCAACGTGAGCGTTGACCTGACCGTCTCGATCATCAATACCAACAACCGGGAGCTGTTGCGCAACTGTCTGCGCTCCATCTTTGAAAACACCCGGCGCATCAACCTGGAGGTCTACGTGGTGGACAACGCCTGCACCGACGGCAGCGCAGAGATGGTGGAGGCCGAGTTTCCGCAGGTAAGGTTGATCCGCAACGAGCAGCGGCTGGGGTTTTGTGCCAATCATAACCAGGTGTTGCGCCTGGCACAGGGCCGCTACAGCCTGATTCTGAACGAGGATACGGTGATTTTGCCCACCGCTTTTGATTGTATGGTAGAGTTCATGGATAACCATCCAGACGTTGGTATTTTGGGGCCCATGCTTTTGAATAATGATGGCTCCTTTCAGGCCTCTTATGCTGACTTTCCTACCCTTTTCTCTGAATTGCTGGCGCTGACCGGTTTGGCAAGAGCTCTGAATTCCTATTTTCCAAGCTATCCCCTGCAACGCAGTCAGGAAGTTTGTAGTGCTGACTGGGTTGGAGGCGCTTGCTTGATGATTCGTCGTGAGACCATGGAGCAAATAGGGGTATTGGACGAAGTCTTTAAAGTGTACCTGGAGGAAACAGATTGGTGTTACAGGGCAAAGCAAATGGGCTGGAAAGTCTACTACCTGCCACAGGCAAAAGTTGTTCACCTGGGCGGTCAGGCCTGGAAGCAACTCGACAGTGTTGAAGAAGCGGAACATCAAGCGCGCAGACGTCTCCGCCTGAGAAAGAGCACCTTGTTGTTTTTTCGCAAACACTATGGGGTGCTTTGTGAACTCTTGCTACGCCTTGCAATCCTGATGACCAGTCTTGTCAAGGCTGGGGGATGGCTTTGCCTCTTTTTCCTGATCCGTAGTCGCCGAGATATTGCGAGAGTCGAGGCTTATGCCCATTGGAAAATGGCCTGGGTAGGTGGTAGTTGGGCATGAAAATACTGCAACTGGGTTGTGGACCGCACAAACGGCCTGACGCGATAGGCGTTGACATCAACCCCCGTTCTGCTGCAGATGTTATCTGCGATCTCAATAGTGTACCTTATCCCTTTGTGAGCAACAGCTTCGACCTGATCCTATGTGAGCACATCCTGGAGCATCTGGATGACATTGTCCAGACTATGAGTGAATTGCATCGAATCTGTAAACCTCATGCGCGAATCCTTGTTGAGGTACCTCACTATGCAAGCACATACGCCTTTAGGGATCCGACTCACAAGCATTTCTTTAGTATTCATACGTTCGATTACTTTTTAGATGGTACGCCGGTATACCAGTTTCACTACTCAGATGTGCAGTTTCGCCTGCTTCGTGTCGAGTTTCCTCCACCCCCACATGCCGGATTTCTAAAGAGAATCGCTTTCAGGCTCATCAACCGTCACATTGATTGGTATGAACGCCGACTGGCGTTTATCTTCCCCAGACATTTGCTAAGATTTGAGCTGATGGTTGTCAAATAAACGAGTTTTGCTCTCGGATAATGAAGATCGCCATTGACGCACGAGCAGCCTCGCACCCTCAGCCGGGTGGATTCAAGACCTATACGGAGAATCTTTTACGTCATTTGCCCGACGTGATGTCAGGCGGTGATGAAATCATCGGCTATTTCGACAGGCCATGCGATCTTGACCTGAGGCAGTCCCGCGTGCTGCCTGTCTATCTCCCATTGCTGGGTGTGGCTCTCCGTGAGCAGTGGAGTGTTCCCACCCAAGCCCACCGCGATAAGGTGGACGTGCTTCACTTTCCGTGCTCGACGGGTGCGTGTTTCGGCCGGATGCCTGTGGTGGTTACCATCCACGACATGATTGGCCTAAATGGTCCACCTCCCCGGCTAAGAGCTTTTTCTCCCAAAGAGAAGGCCAGGCGTTTGGGTATGTGGCTCTATAACAGATGGGCTGTACGCTGGGCGGCGAGCAGCGCTGCGCGTATTATTACCGTTTCGCAATTTTCTGCCCGCGAGATCATCAGAGTGCTGGGCGTTTCCCCCGAGAAGGTTGATGTGATTTATTCAGGAGTGACAGATCGTTTTCATCCTTTGTCTACTGCGGAGGCGAATGAGACCGTGCAAAATTGCTATGGCGTTGATCACCCTTACATCCTGGCCATAGGCTCTGCCGATCCGCGCAAGAACATCGCCTCGCTGGTTCAGATGTATGCTGGACTGCCTGCATTATTGCGAAGGCAATTCCATCTGGTGGTCATCTGGACACATGGCGCGTTGGCGCCTTCCATACAACAGGTTCTAAATAGCCTTGATGTCAAGGATTTTGTTCACTTTATTCCCAGAGTGCCAGATGATGACCTGGTGCGCTTCTATAACGCTGCAACACTGTTTGTGTTCCCCTCGTTGGCAGAAGGTTTCGGCTTGCCTGTGCTGGAGGCTATGGCCTGTGGTACACCCGTGGTCGCCAGCAGCCTGACCTCGATTCCCGAAGTTGCCGGCAATGCTGCAGAGTTGGCCGATCCGAATGATAAAGATGCCTTTATCGAGGCGCTGACGCGCGTCTTGACCAATCCAGAACGACGCGCTGTTCTGGCAGAGGCTGGATTGAAGCGAACCGGTGAGTTTCGATGGCAGCATACGGCCAAAATGACTTTGAAAGCCTATGAGAAAGCGATCGAAAGCCGTGTGTGATGTGAGCAGATAGTTAACCGGCTATCAGGACTAACGGAGTTCAAAAAATGCTATCCTATCGAGTTGCTGTTATTCAGTGGGGAGAGCATGATGAAATCTCTCAAGGAATCGTGAGCGAACTGCGCAAACTCGGCCATCAAGCGACTCCTTTCATGTTTGATGCAAAACTCCCAGATAACGCAGATCTGGTTTTCTCTTTTGCCCCATATAACGTGCTCCAACATGTCTTCCGCCAGTTCGCAATGACTGGGCCTGCTCACTCTCGACCATTCTATCTACACTGGAATACCGAGAATATTCCTGATCCCAGAATACCCTGGCCAATCCTGCGCCTTGTCAGTGTTTTTCGAGCATGGCTTGATCGCCTGGACGATTCAAAAAACCCAAATGCCCGGTTTTGGGCTGGCCAATTTCCTTTCGTCCAGGCAAGACGACATTTGCATCGTTTTCGTTATGTTGGCGACTATTTTTATGCATACCAACAAGGTTGGCTCAATTTATTAATTGATTCATCCGAGTTATTTGCCAATTGGTACAAGTCTCATGGATTACCGGCCGTCTTTGTGCCATGGGGAACGCTCGAAACTTATTACGCTGACTTGCACCTACCCCGTAATATTGACGTTCTTTGGTTTGGTCAGCGTCGCACCCGTCGTAGAGGGCAACTCGTCGACTATATACAATATCAGTTAGAATCTCGCGGTTTCAAGATGTACGTCGCCGATGGGGTATCGCATCCGTTCATATACGGTGAAACACGCACGCGTCTCCTTAACCAAGCCAAAATTACCCTCAACTTGCTGGCTGCTGCGCGCCATGATAACATCTTTCCTTATCGCTTTCATGTAGCTGCTGGCAATCGGTGTGTGGTAGTAACCGAGCCAGAATTGAATCATTGCTCGAGCTATGTGGCTGGCACTCACTACATTGTAGCTACTTCTCAACAGATGGTTGAAACTATCGTGTATTATTTGCAACATGAGGACGAACGACAGCAGATAGCCGAAAATGCATATCAGCTTGTTACCACCAAGATGACATTTGGCCATAGCCTGAGGAGTATAATGCAGATCGTTGAAAGAGCAAGGGGAGACGCCGATCGTCTCGTTGGGGCAGGTTGAACAATCAAGCCAGACTGGAAGCCACCAGCAACTGGCAGGTGCTCAAGATGGCAGTGACATACGTGTCACCTGCAGACTGACCCGATGCGCATCCTCTTCCTGACCCAGGTCCTGCCCTATCCCCTGGACGCCGGGCCCAAGATCCGGGCCTACTACACGCTGCGCCACCTGGCCCGGCAGCACCAGGTCACCCTGCTCT
>DAOTYC010000031.1:0-6489 GCA_034435095.1 Anaerolineae bacterium
TGGTCTTCTGGCTGCTTAAGCGGCTGTTCGACCCGCTACCGGCGGGCCTGGCCGCCATCTTGCTTGCCCTTGATCCCTTCTATCTGGCCCATTCCCGCGTGATACATCACGACGCATTGGTCACCACTTTTTGGACAATCGCGCTGGTCGCCTTTTTAGGGTATGTGTGGAGGAGACAGAACACATGGTGGCTGTTGCTGTCCGGCGCAGCAGCAGGTTTGGCTTTTCTGAGCAAGGGGTCGGCTCTATTTCTCATCCCGTTCACTGGCCTGATATTGTTGTGGGCCTGGTGGATCGGCGTTTGCCAATGTGCAAGAGGGCGAGGAACTGCGGGCAAGATATCTGCGCTTGTGCCTTACGTTGGCGTAGGGCTGGTCTGGCTGGCGGTGGCAGCGCTGGTCTTCGTCGCCCTATGGCCGGCGATGTGGGTTGAGCCGGTGGATACCGTGACCGAAATGCTGGGCAAGGCGACGAGGTACGCCCAGGAAGCCCATACCAAAGGCAATTTTTTCATGGGCCAGCCGGTCGAAGACCCCGGCCTGCTGTTCTACCCGCTGACTCTTGTGTTTCGCACCACCCCAATCTCACTGCTGGGCCTGTTGCTGTTTGTCGCCGTTTTGGTGATGTATGCCCGTCGCTATGGCGCAGCTTCCCTCCTCCGCAGTCCAGGCGTTCAAGTCCAGGTGTCGTTATTCGCGTTCCTGCTTGTGTTTACGGCTTTCATGGGCCTGGGCAGCAAGAAGTTTGACCGCTATCTGTTGCCGGCTTTCCCGGTTGTGGACATGCTCGCCGGTATTGCTCTCGCCCAGGCTGTACGTCAGCTCGGGTCTGGGCGGGGGCCAAACAGCGACTCTGGCCTGCCAAATGCCAAAGATCGAAATCCAGACCGCTCTGAGGCTGATGAGCGTGATGAGAGGTCTGCCCGCGAGCTGCCTCCAGCTCTCACCTGGGCTGTCGTCGCCATCGTGCTGGCTGCGCAGGGACTGGCTTCGCTGCCACAGCATCCCTACTATTTTTCGGCGTACAACGCCCTGGCAGGGGGGCCGTGGCTGGCGATGAAGACGGTCCTGGTGGGTTGGGGCGAAGGGCTGGAACAGGCCGCCTATTACCTGAACGAACTGCCCGATGTAGAGCACAAGAAGGCGGCCACTTTCTACTATCGGGACATCAAGACATTCTTCAAGGGAGAGGGGCAAAAGCTGACAGACGATAACCCGGACAACCCTGTTCCCTGGCAGGGGTCGGACTATCTCGTGTTTTACATCAATCAGGTGCAACGACAGATACCTGACGAAACGACGGTACGCTACTTCCAAGCGCAGCCCCCTGAGTACGCCTTTTCCCGCAACGGCATTCCTTACGTGCAGGTGTACCGCACGCCAGCGGTTGTGCCCGACGAACTGTTGCCCGGCGACCACGTTGAGCCGATCAGTTTCGACGGCAAGCTGGAATTTCTCAGTTATAGCCTCGATATGACCGAAGAGAACACGCCGTACCTGCGCCTGTACTGGCGCGCCTTGACCGACCTGGACGAAGACTACCACGCGCAGGTGACCCTGACGGACGAAGCGGGGAATGTGACGACGAGCGTAGGTGGGTTGTTGTATGCCGAAGGGCTCCCAACGTCGGAATGGGTGGTGCAGCGTGTGATGCACTCGCCCTTTGCCCTGCCGTCGGATGAAGCGGCCCGTTTGAAGTCAGGTGAGCGAAGGCTCCGCCTGGAAGTATCACCGGGCGGGTTGATCGAATTGGATTGACCGAAGAGTTCGGCAGAGGGAGGAAGCCCTGGCAGACACTCCGCGAGCCCGCCAGGGCTTTCCCACCATCAATGTCTAGCGCTGATCGCTCTTCACGCTATTTTATCTTGACCTTGGCGACTGCTTCGCGGAATTTCTCCACTTCGCCTTCGACCATGGTGTAGAAGTGCTCTTTGGAAGGGAACCTGCCGGTGTGGACGTCCTCGATGTATTCCTTGTAAGCATTGGTGCAAATCTCGGCCAGGTTGGCGTATTTCTTGACGAATTTGGGCGTGAACGCCTGGAACAGTCCCAGCGAGTCGCCACAGATCAGCAATTGCCCGTCGGTGTGGCTGCCTGCGCCAATGCCGTAGACCGGAATGGGCAGCATCTTGGTGATGGCCTCTCCGACCTCATCGGGGATGCCCTCCAGCAGCAAGAGATGTGCGCCAGCCTCGTAGACCGCGATGGCGTCTTCCACGATGACCATGGCTGAGTCCGCCGTGCGCCCCTGCGCTTTGAACCCGCCCATCTGGCCGCTGGACTGCGGGGTCAGCCCCAGGTGGCCGATGACCACGATGCCTGCGTCGCGGATGGCTGAGATTTGCTTGGCGACGCGCAGGCCCCCCTCGAGCTTGACCGCATCCACGTTACATTCTTTGAGGAAGCGAACCGCGTTCTCGACCGCCAGCTCCACCGACACCTGATAAGAGCCAAACGGCATGTCGCCCACGACGAAGGTGTTGGGGGCGCCGCGCCGCACAGCCTGGGTATGGCGGATGCAATCGTCCATGGTGACCGGGATGGTGCCATCGTATCCCAGCACGATCATACCCAGCGAGTCGCCCACCAGGATCATATCGATCCCGGCGGCTTCCAGGAACGACGCCTGCGGGTAGTCGTAGGCGGTCATCCAGGTGACTTTCTCGCCCGTTTGTTTCATCTTGTAAAAGTCCAGAATGGTTTTCTTTTTCGGCATTATGACCTCCATAAAAGTAAGTGATTGGGTTGGTTGTATGCGACAAAAACTCACGCTCGGGGAGCGCGTTTGTCCTCTCAGTTAAGGCCCTGTCCTAAGGTCTGGGTATCGCCAGGTCGCCGGCGCCTTGTTCCGAAATCGTCCCTTCAGGGAAATTTTCCTGAATCAGCTCGTGGATGATCTGGGCGTACTTCACCTTTTCTCGCGCCCACGCGGCCAGCATGTGCGGGTCAACCCAGGGTTTGTACAGCGCGCCAGGGCCGGCGGCGCACGCCGGGCCAGGCTCGATCTTGAAATAGCACGGCGCACAGACTCGCACCATCTCGGGCGCGTCGTAGAAGCGGTTGTAGCCGCCGAACGACTCGGTGAGATAGATGTGCAGGTCCAGTGGGATGTCTACCGCCTGGCGTATCGAGGCCAGTTGCGGCAGCGACAGGTCGGCGACCGGGTTGAAGGTGCCTGCGCCAAGCGACTCCAGCAGCTTGCCTCCTGCGCCTGAAGCATGGCCGGCATAAATGGAAACCTTAAAGATGACATCTGGCGGGATGTCGCCGTTCTCCTTCAACCGCTGCAAAAGCCACAGTAGGCCCTCATCAATGACCAGAAAGCCTCGGAAGCCCAACTCAACGCTGCGCATGATGTCTGTGACCACGTAACGGAGCTGGTCTGAGCCGCGAAAACGCAGGCCGGACAACCCACCCTCAGGCGTCGCCAGTTGGCGGCCAGAATCCCACGCCGACCGCGGGCCAGGCACCAGGATGACTTCAATTTTTGCGTCCGCGGCCATCTGGGCGAAATCACGCAGCTCAGCGCGGTCGAGCAGCGTCGCGCCCATTACGACCGAAATGGCACGGTGGATGGGCACTTTGCGCTTGTTCATCTCGTCAATCATGGCTTCCAACACATTGGGGCGCTCAACGCCGGAAACTTCCATGCGGTACCAATGTCCGTCGGGGAAGCGCTTGGGGCTGGTTGGCAGGTCATAAGCATCTTGTCCAGGGATGCCCGCCTTTTCAAGCATACGGCGAACTTTGTCCATTTCCATCTCGATTTTTCTCCTCATTCCTCATTGAATAGACGAACACACGGCAATTGTGAAAGACGTGACACAACCAGCCTCATTCTACCACCCTACGGCCTGTTCGTCAAGCAACAGGGCTGCCCCAGGTAAGGTCGACAATATATAATATAACACAGTCTCAATGAGAATGCAAATGACCCACTCGAAGCGAGTGCTCAATTGACATTTGTGGTGCTATATAGTATATTCCGCTCGGACTCACAATTTCCGCACGAGGGGGCTAACTGTGCTGTTTGGCAAGAAGAAGAAAGTTCGTATCAGTGACCGCCTGGAGACCGTGCTTGGACAGAATGCCCACTTCAAGGGACATTTGAAATGTGAAGGCAACCTGCGCATAGACGGCTATTGCGAGGGCATCGTCGAAGCGACCGGCAACATCGTGATCGGCGAGATGGGCCAGCTTGTAGCCGAGGTCAAAGCCAAAAACGTTTCGGTGTCTGGCTCGGTCAAGGGCTCGATTTGCGCCGAACGAGTTGACCTGCTGTCCACCGGCCGGATAGAAGGCGACGTGTTGGTGGATTCTTTCTTCCTGGACGAAGGCGGCAACATCCGAGGCCAGGTCAATATGCGGGAGAAGCAAGGCGCTGCAAGCGAGCCCACAGAGGACATTCCTGCTTCGGCCCCGGACGAACGACCTGCCGGCGAGCCTGACCTGTCGGCTGGCGGCAAGTTGATGAAACTCTGAGTTGTCAATCGGCGGATTGCCCCGTTCACCGCGAATGGGATGGGCTCTTCTTCAAGTTCGACGGCTGATAACGCGACCGCATCACCCGCGTCAGTGTATCGCATTGCCGCCCGCGCACCGAATGGACGATGTCCAGCAAGGCTATGTAGCCGAAACTGAGCGCGTAGAGCAGCAAGAAGGGTGTCATGTAATAGTTACGCTGCCGCACCGCCAAGAAGATGGCTACACAGGCATAGGCTGCCAGCCCCAACTCGCAGACCGTATCCCAATCGAGCGGCAGGGCATACGGGTTGTCGCTCCAATTGTCTTGTCGCCCCTCAACGCGAAACTTCGGTGTGCGCAGAAACTGGTTGCGTCGGCCAACGAGAGCTTCCCAAACGGCCCGGGTATTGTTCCAGGCGATTCCGGTGCCCAGTAGCATCAGGAGTGGAAACGCACTGAACTGTTTCAGCCAACCGGGGCCATGCAGGTCTTTTTGCGATAGCCCATATAGAATCGGCGGGCCCAGGCTGGCCAGGCTGAGAAACCCCAAATAACCGCTCACCGAGGCATGGGTCAGCAGGAAAGGCAATGTGCAAAGCAACAGAATGACCATCAACGGGTGTACGCCATAATTGGTCAGGTGCAGCAGCCCTTGCAGCCGCTTGAACCAGGGAAGCCGCGCCCGGAGTAGACCTGGGCCGAGTTTGAGGGCTGCCTGCATAGAGCCTTTGGCCCACCGGAACTGCTGACGTTTGAAGGCATTGATCTGCGGTGGCAGCTCCGCTGGGACCACGACGTCGGGCAAGTAAAGGAACCGCCAACCCAGGAGCTGTGCCCGATAGCTCAAGTCCAGGTCCTCGCAGATGGTGTCGTCCTGCCAGCCGCCCGCTGCGGCGATACACTCCTTTCGCCACACACCGGCCGTACCGTTGAAGTTCATGAACAAACCAGAACGACTTCGCGCCGTCTGCTCTACAACGAAGTGGCCGTCAAGGGCGATGGCCTGCGCCCTGGTCAGGCCTGAGTAGTCGGCGTTGATATGCCCCCAGCGGGTCTGAATCAGGCCCAAGGCCGGATCCGCCTGAAAGTAAGGCAGCGTGCGTCGCAAGAAATCGGGCAACGGGGTGAAATCGGCGTCGAAGACCGCGATGTACTCGCCTGCGGCCTGCGCGAAACCGGCTTTCAGCGCGCCGGCCTTGAACCCTGCGCGGTGGTCGCGGTGAAGGAGGTCAATCCATACCCCCTGCGCCCGGTATTCCTCGACCCATTTCTCTGCCAGGAAGGCGGTCTCGTCTGTCGAGTCGTCGAGAACCTGAATATGCAGTCGGTCGCGCGGGTAGTCCATCGCTACGACGGCAGCCAACAGGCGTTCCAGGACATACTTCTCGTTGTAGATGGGCAACTGAACGGTTACTGTGGTCAGCTCTCGCAGAGGGGGGCGCGGCGCAGCATTACGGCGGTGCGCCAGGTATAGAACAACGGAAACAAAAGCGTTCAGGCCATACAAAGCCAGCAATACGACAGCAATAAGATAGACGATATCCAGGACTGGCACACCCTGTACTCCTCGTTCAACAAGCTGTAACAACATAGCAAGTAAATGATTATACCATCGAAACAATGTTACCACAAGTTTATGCGGTTACGGGCCAGGGCAAACGCACCTCCATCACCGAAGCATTTGACTATGAAGCCACCTTAATCTAATATGTGTACGAGATTTGGGATTGAGAGCAGAGGAGTAAGAGGGTGAAACGAAATCAGACGCTTTTCATGTTGATTGGATTGCTGGCTCTGGGTAGCATTCTGGGTTGTTCTTGCAGTTGCTCGGGCCTGTCGAGATTGCTTTCCGGCATCACGGAAGGCGGTTTGCTGGCCATAGCCACCCCGACGGTTCCTCCATCGCCGACGCCAGTACCGACGTTCACGCCGACGGACACTCCTACCGTGACGCCGACCGACACACCTGCGCCAACTGCTACACCGTCGCCAACGAATACCCCAGCGCCGACGGACACACCCGTCC
>DAOTYC010000032.1:0-14448 GCA_034435095.1 Anaerolineae bacterium
CTGACCCATTGGCGACAGTTCATGCGCCAGGCCTTAACCCAGCTACTTGGCTCAGGTGATATCGAGGCGACGATTGAGCACCTCTTGCCTGCCGCAGACTGGGCCGTGACCTAAACAGAGCTGCGCCGTGCCGTCTGTTACCAGACAACCGTTCAGGAGGTGTGCCTCACCTCTTGGCTTCCCATTCCCCGCGTTCATCGGTAAGAGGTCAAGTCAACGTCTTTGCGTCCATTTTCAAGGTGCAATACGCCTACTTTGGCGAAACTACAGTGGCCAGTATACCACCGCTATCCGCGTGTGTCAACGCCGCGCATACCTGGGGGTGCATCCAGGATTTCAGGCGAGTTAGCAGAAGCCCCGCCCCCCCGTTATGCTGAGCGAAACGAAGCATCTCACGCTGGCAGCCGTAGGGCAGGTTTCCAAACCTGCCGCCATCGGTCGGGTATGGAAACCCGACCTACAGGGCTTGGCCGGCGCGGCCTCATCCCGTCATGCTGAGCGCAGCGAAGCATCTGCCGCAGGCGAAGCATCTCACCCCGCACGCCAACCCGAGATTCTTCTATTTAGGAAAAATTACTGACACAAAAAGAGACTTTTGACATCAGGCGAGAATTGTGCTACAATTTGACTTGACAGGGGTGTAGGCCCCGCATGTCACACCAAGGTAAATCGTCTACTATCAAAGTAAAATATGGTGTGAGGTCAGAGTATGTACAAGACAAGGCAGCGGAGGCCCTACGAGCCTCCGCGGGCGAGGGACCTGTCCACCCCGCTCGCGAGCGGCGAAGTCGAACCGCTGGGTGTATGTTTAATTCCCGGCAGTCAGCCCTATGCAGCTTGTAGTCAAGGCCAAAGCCCGACGGGTGGGGCTTGCAGGTTGGGATTGGGGGTAAACGTACTACCGCAGTGCAGAATCGGCTCCGTCGCGCTCGTTGGGTGCCTCAACGGCGGCGTCCCCAATTAGTACCGTTGGCTGGCGATTCCTTCGCCGGATACAGGTCCATTGTCTCAGACTTCGCCTCAGTTTGTGGCTGTGCATAGAATAGCCGGGGTGACCGTTCGCACGGAATCGAACGTGCCTTTGCCCCGACTTCACGAGGAGCCTTTCGAGTCATTCCGCGTCGGCTCGCTGGAGGTAGACGCCTATCAGCGAATTTGCAAGGTTTCTCTCTCCTCCATCACGCTGCCCCGTCTGACCCCAGACGAACGCTGCGACCTCCTGCGCTGCCCACACTCCTTGTGCTCGCCCGCTGGATGGGAAAGCCCGCTCCTGCGCGTTCCCGTCGTGCGCGCCAGGTTGCGGGACTGCCTCGAACGATGCCACTCCACACATATTGAGCTCGACTACGAGCAGATCATCATACGCGACTTTGCTGAACGTCGGCTTGACGTGTTCTGTATGCCCACGGTGGAGGGATACGATGCCGAGTTGTACGTCGCCTCTAATTTTCCGCGCCTGTTTTGTACGTTCCTGCCCGTCTTCTCAGCCTTGCTGATCCATGCGGCAGGCGTCGTCGTCGGGCAAAAGGCAGCGGTGTTCCTGGCCTCAGATGGAGGCGGCAAGACCACTGCCGTCCAACTGGGCAAGGGGATGCCCGTGCTGCATGACGACCAGGTCATTTTGAAGCGTGAGGCCGCTGCCGTCGTGGCCCATGCCACCCCTTTGGGGCGGAACACGAGCGGCCCTATCCAGGCGCGCCTGGGCGGCCTGTTCATGCTCAAGAAAGCGCAGCAGTTCGAGCTGGTCCCCCTGAAGCCAGCCGCAGTGGCGCACTGTCTGTGGTTCGGCCATCAAGGATATACGCATTTCCTGCCCAAGAGCTTGAAGGCGCGCGCCTTCGAGGTTTTGGGTGACGCCTGCTACCGGACGCCGGTATACGAGATGCGCTTCCCGAAAGGGCATGTGGACTGGGACGCCATAGACGCCGCCATGTCGCAGAGATGAGCGGGCCTGCTGAGAACGGCGGATGCGCAGAATACGACGGATCAGGCTCTATCCGTGCCATCCTGCCCATCCGCTGTTCTCATCTTGAATTTTGCGCGTTTTGTGATATAATGTTGTTACATTGGTTCCCCAAGACCGCCAGAATATCAGACTACACGCGCTGACCTTGTTCTGGTTGGTTCGCCCGTTCTCTGTGTAGCGTCGTTTTCGGTTGGGTTAGTCAGGGCCGCGGCGCATTATTGGTGCGACCGTTCGGCCGCCCGTTGGCGGGTGTTCAAGTGTTCAAGAAAGGAGACTCAGCACCAATGGTACTCCACCTCGCTTCAACCATCTGCCGTCCCAAAGCCGTAACCGTGTACCGAATCCTGACGTTTGTGATGGTTCTCAGCCTGATCGTGCCCGGCATGGCAGCGGCGCGACATCTCCCGCCTGAAGCAGGCCACATCTCGGCCTGCCCGTTCATGGCGCCAGACTGCGGTGGCCCACCGCCGGCGGCGGTCCCCGCCGGCTGGACGCTGGCCGTATGCGACACGTTCGATGACAACGCCAACGGCTGGCTGGTCGGCCCCAACGAGGACGAATACGTTCACGGCCTCCAGGAGATCGCTGGCGGCAGCTACAACTGGCAAATGGAAGCTCTGCAAGATGTCATCTCCACCGCCTGGCTGCCCGACCGCACGTTCGGCGACCTGTATGTCGCCGTGGACATGAACTGGGTGGCGCCGCCGCCCGAATTGGCCCAACATGGCCTCATGTTTCGTCATTTCGATCCGGACAACTACTACCTGTTCACCGTCGCCGCCGTTCTGCACCAGTACTCGCTCCAGATGCTGTACCGCGGCCAGTGGGAGACGCTGATTGATTGGACCGAAGACCCGGCCATCCGTTCGACCGGAACGAATCGGCTGGCCGTCTTGGCGCAGGGCAGCTCGATAACGATGTTCGTCAACGGCCAGCAGGTGGCCCAGTATGCCGACGCACGCATCGCTGAGGGCAAGGTGGGCGTGACGGCCACCTACGACCAGGGCGAGCGCATCCACCTGCGGTTTGACAACCTGGAGGTGCGCGCGCCGGCGGGCGAAGCAGGCCTCGTGCCCACACCGACGTCCGCCATCCAGCCACCAGCGACGCCACTGCCCACGCCGACGGCCGCTCCGCAGCCGCAGCCGACGGCCATCGGCGCGTGCCAGCATGGCCAATGGCTGGTGGACCGCGGCTGGCAGCGCGTGCTGTGCGATGAATTCGCCGACAACGCCAACGATTGGGTAGTCGGCGAGTACACCGACCAGTATGCCCGCGTCAGACGCACCATCGAGAACAAAATCTACCAATGGGAGACGGAGACCGCTGGCGGCGCAGCCAGTTGGGCGCACCTCAAGGACAAGATTTTCACCGACTTCTGGGTTTCGACATCGGCGAAGATGGTCAGCGCGCCAGACTCAGGCTCCTACGGCTTGATCTTCCGTCAGGTGGATGACAACAACTACTACCGTTTCAGCGTGTCCGAGACGGGCCACTACCGGCTGGACATCTATTACCAGGGCCAGTGGGGCACTCTGATTGATTGGAGCCCCAGCGACGCCATCCGGCCTGGCCGTGTGAATGACATCGCCGTGTCGGCCTCAGGGCTTCGCCTGAGCTTCTATATCAACCGCGAAAAGGTGGCGGAGGCCACCGACCAACGCTTGACCCAGGGCAGGGTCGGCCTGGCCATGGAGACTCCCGCCGGCCGGAAGGCGACTGTGCAATTCCTGGACTTTGAGGTCATCCTGCCATCTGGCGAACTGCCGACGCCGCCGTCGCCTATCGTCACGCTGGAGCCGCATGTGTGCGACATTCCGGCCACGGCGCCGGCTGGCTGGCAGACAGCCCTGTGTGACCTGTTCCTGGACAACCGCAACTCGTGGCCGGTCAGCCCGCAGACCCTGTCGGGCGGGGCCGTCACGCGCCACGTTGCTGCGGGGACCTACGGATTCTATGTCGAGGCGACGCAGAACCTGTACTACTGGGTCGGCTACGAAGGACAGACTTTCACTGACTTCTACGCCGCCACCTCGGCCAGCATCTACACCGGTAAGCCCGAAACGTCTTATGAACTGGTCTTCCGTGCAGCAGACGCGGACAATTTCTACATCCTCTCCGCCAGTGGCAACTATTTCCAGGTCGCTGTGCGCCACCGCGGCGCCTGGCAGGAGCTGATACCCTGGACCTTCAGCGACGCGCTGCGTCCGAAGGAGTTCAACCAACTGGCGGTGCTGGCGCAGGGGCCGAACCTGACGTTCTACATCAACGATGTGCAGGTGGGCAGCCTCACCAATGACCTCATCCCGGCCGGGCAGGTTGGCATGGGTTGCACCGTCTATCAGGGCGACACGGCCAGCATCCAGTTTCGCAGCATTCTGGTGCTCGTCCCGCCTGAGTTGGCGACGCCCGTCGCACCGCCGGCGACCACCCTGCCGCCGCCCCCGCCGTCGCGCCTCACCAGCGAACCGCCGACCGCGACGCCGCCTCCACCTCCGCCGATGCCAACGGCGCCGCCCGAGCTGCCACCGCCCACTCTGCCGCCCGCGCCGTCACCTGCTGCGGTGGTGACGCAGGTCGTGGCGCCGGCCGGCGTGCCATACTTCAACGCCGACTGGGGCGTCAGCCTGGTCTACCCGTCCGGCTGGATTACGATGGAAGAGTCGTACAGCGACTATTTCTCCATCCGCTGTGGGCCGTCGGAGGAAGCGATGAAGGTATTCGACGCTGACCTGACCCCGGACATGACCATCCTGGCGCCGGTCATGGGCGTCATCGGCGGCAACCTGGCGGACATCATGGAAGTGCCGGCGCCCGACGCGACCGGCCGCGCGCCGAGTGGAGAGGTGCTGGTGCGTCTTGTCGAGCTCTTGGCGCAAGGCTTCATCGAGGCCGGCACTGACCTGAAGCGCGTGGGCGACATCCTGCCCGCACAGGCAGCCGGAGCGCAGGGCTCGCAGGCCGAGTTCCAATTTCCCAATAACATCGGGCGGATGTACATCGCCGCTTTTACGCTACCTGAGGACAAAGGTGTGTTTGTGCTGGTTCTGACGCCAGAGGACCAACAGGCGGCCGCGCGCCAGCTTTTTGACAGCACGCTGGCTTCGTTTCGGGTGGGCGGGCCGCCATCGGCCGTGACCACGCCTGTCCTTCAGCCGACGCCGACAGCCATTGTGCCGCTGCTAACCTCTCAGGCCGCCACGACCACCGGCCAGAAGTGGAAGTGCCTGGTGTGCGGCTATGTCTATGACCCGGCGGTCGGCGACAATAGCCAGGGCGTGCTGCCGGGTACGCCCTTCGAGGCCCTGCCCGATAATTGGGTCTGTCCGGATTGCGGGGTGGGCAAGGAGATGTTCGTTCCAATGCAGTGACATAGCCGTCATGCTGAGCCGAAGGCGAAGCATCTCGCGCTGGCTTGATGTGAAGCGGGCCCGCCTGGAAGGCATCACGCCGACGCCGTTCAGGTAGCGGTCAGCCGCCTAGCGGTTGAGCTGCCACAAAGTATAGTTGAGCAGGGCGGCGAAGCTCACCCAGGCGAGATAAGGGACAAGCAGAATCCCTGCCGGACGTTCCAGTCGCCAGAAAGATATGAGCGTCACCAGGATGGCAAGCCACAGCACGACAATTTCGGCGAAGGCGATGTCGGGCCGCCGCAGGCCAAAGAACAGCCAGGTCCACGCTGCGTTGAGGGCCAGTTGTACGATGAAGAAAGCCAGCGGCAGCGCCGCGCCGGCAAAGCCGTAACGCCTCCACACCAGCCAGGCGGCGACTCCCATCATCGCGTAGAGCACGGTCCACACCGGCCCGAAGAGCCAATTGGGCGGGTTCCAGGGCGGCTTCGCCAAACCGCCGTACCATTCGCCGGGTGGATACAGCCCGCCAATCGCCGCTGCAGCGAAACACAACACAATCCAGCCGACCAGGCCGAGAACTGATTGCCACCTGCCCATAGCGCCAGACCTCCTCTCGTTGTTGGTAGCTGCTATAGATACCACTTTCTAATGCTTGTGCGTCCAGCCGCAATCGTCTTCAGGTTAATAGTGGTGGACTGAGGTGTTTTCATGCGGGCTCTGCTGTTGGCAATGTGCTCTTGGGTGGGAAGTGAGACCCCGATTGCGAGGCCGCCTTATTCAGCCGGTCGTTTATGGCAACCCCCAATCCTGTGTTCGGAACGTGCTCGGCGACAATAAGCGAGAGCCCCAGGCCATCAAGTGTCCTCATGGCGCGATAGAGATTGCTGGCCGCTTCTCTCAGGTCGCCGTTCTGGCTCAGACATTCGACCGGCCCGGCAAAAGTGTGGGGAGAGCCCTGGAAAACGATGACGCCGACGTCACGCCGCGTTGCGTAGGGCCCAACATCTTCCACAACCACCAGCGGGGTGGACGGCGCGTAATGTTTGGGCATCAGGCCGGGGCTGGCTAACTTGTCTCCGGTCGCCTTCGCGGCATAGCCGTGTTGCACTGGCCCGATCAGCGCTTCAATGTCGTCCGGAGCTACGCCTCCGGGGCGCAGCAGAACCGGGCGCTTGCCAACCAGTGACAAGACCGTTGATTCAATGCCAACCCGACAGGCCCCCCCGTCAATCAAAACGTCGTAATGGCCGCTCAACTGATCCTGGACATGCCTGGCCGTGGTCGGGCTTGTACGTCCGAAACGGTTCGCGCTTGGCGCCGCGATGGGCACGCCGGCCAGGCGGATCAGTTCCAACGCCCATGGGTTTGCTGGCATCCTGATCGCCACCGTGTGGTTTCCGGCCGTCACGATGTCGGGCACCTGGGGCGATTTCGGCAGGACCAGGGTCAGCGGTCCCGGCCAGAAGTGTTCTATCAACGCCACTGCTTGTTCGGGCAGTTCCGTCACCAACAACTGCACCTGTTGCCTGTCCGATACATGGACGATCAGCGGATCGTGCAGGGGCCGCTGCTTGACATCGAAAATACGGGCCACAGCGCTGGGATTCAGAGCATCAGCCCCTAAGCCATAGACCGTCTCGGTAGGGAAGACGACCAGGCCGCCTCGTCGTATCGCCTCGGCTCCCGCTCGAATGGCGTCATGAAGATATGCCCTGTGGGTCGGGTGATCGGCGATCCACATCGCCGCGTCGCCAAGCGTATGGAAGACGAGGCTTTCGGGCGGCAGCGTGTCGAGATGTTTTCGACCGTGCCCGGTAAGCAGATAGAGACCGAAAGCGCCGACCGCCTCGCCGGCCATCACGTCGTGCGGGTGATCGCCGATGAAAAAGGACTCGTGCAGCGACAGGTTGAAATCCTTCGCCGCTTGCAGGAGAAATGTCGGGTTCGGCTTGATGCACTGGCACCGGTCCGCCCGCTCATGAGGGCAGACATACCACTGCCGGATAGACACCCCGTGATGCTTCAGCAGGGCAGCGAGATGTTGATTCACCTGGTCAACCTGTTCGGGCGACAGCTTGCCCTGGGCGATACCTGGTTGATTGGTGACCACAAACAACAGATACTTCTGCTGGAGCGACAACAGCGCCGCAACGGTGTCCGGAAAAAGGTGTATCTGCTCGGGGACGCTGAGCACACCCACATCCTCAATCAACGTCCCGTCGCGGTCCAGAAAAATGGCTGGTGCGGACTTCTGATTCATGATACCCCATCTACTTTATGATATGGTCTTTAGCTGCGCACGGTTGTCCGTCATCGGCGCTGTCTGATTATAGCACAAGAAGCGGCCAATAGTCACGTCTTGGGCGCTGTAGGGGTGCATTCAGAGTTTCGGGCAAGCCGTAGGGCAGGTTTCCAAACCTGCCGCCTGATCCGTCATATCCTGCGTATCCGCTGTTCTCATCAGCCGCCGCAGGTCGGGCATGGAAACCCGACGGTCGGGTATAGAAACCCGACCTACAACCGCTAACGGCAGCCGTAGGGCAGGTTTCCAAACCTGCCGCCTGATCCGTCATATCCTGCGTATCCGCTGTTCTCATCAGCCGCCTATCCTCCACCCCGCACCAGGCCTCAAAATAAGTACGATTGACGCATACGAAAACACAACTTACAATAATAATTGAAAGCATTCTGCACATCTTCAGAATAATTAGACATAAGAACGATACAGAGTAAGTGAGATGTTGCCTTCATGGCCTGGCGTGGGGCGGCTCTCCGCTGCTGGTGGGCGGCCTGCGGCTGGACAGCGGGCCGGTGCACCCCGACACCATCCGCAACGATCTAAAGCTCGCCCGCAAAGCCATCGTAATGATCGGCGGCTGTTACGCGGCAGGCACAGGATCTGCCGAATACAGGAAGGTGGATATCGGGATAGCTGAGGCGCAACGTCGCGCTGCCCAGTATTTCGACCCGTTCCTGCAGGCTGGCGCGGCCGCCTATTACGGTTCCAGCTATGGCTGGAACAGCACGTTTTTGAATTACGTGCGTTTTCTGTTCGACGGCCAGAGCCTGGGCGGCGCATACCAGTCTTTCGGTGATTTCAACCCCAATACGGTCACCTACAGCACTCATCCGACTCGCCCCGAACTGGCCCTGTGGATAGACAAGGACTTTAATCAGGTCTGGATCTACAATCAGGCCTTTATCGGCCGCCCCGCGCAGACGCTCGATGACCTGTTTGGGCCAACCGTCCGGCCGTCGGCCGTGACCTTTCTGGCCACGCCCGGTTCTTCGCCCCAGCAAAGGCCCGTGCACATCGGCGTAGACGAAGGGGTAAGCTGGACAGCTACCCTGACCCCGACCGTGCCCTCCTGGGCCAGCGTCAGCCCGTCGAGCGGTGTCGGCCCGCAGGATATCCTGGTGGAGACCGACCCGGCTGCGCTGTCAGAGCTGGGCCTGTATCAGGCCACGTTGCAAGTCGTCTACGGCGAGCCGGGCGCCACACAAGAACAGGAAACGGTGGCTATCACCTTGAGCCTGACCGACCAGATTCATTCTGTCTTCTTGCCAATGGTCAGCAGGTAGGCCCGTCATCCGAGGCGCAACACGTGGCGGGCGGCTGCCGCGCCACGTCTGAGGTATAGCAGAGGCCACCACCCAAGCGGCGGCGGGCCGTAACGCTGCCGCATGTATGCCGGGCTGGGAAAGGCCGTCTCCAGAAGAAACCTGGCCCGCTTCCCCAGCCCGGGCAGGGCCAGCCAGTCCAACAAGGCGCGGACGGTATGGTTCTGCCGATGCGCTACCGACCAGTTGTGCACCCATCGTTCGGTGACCGTGGGCCGCAATTGGGCGATGGCCTGCACCTGATCGGCCGGGGCGATGCCGGGCCACAGCTCGTTGAGGCGAACGAGGATGCGTTGTGTGGGCATGACCAGATGCCAGTCGGCTGCCCGGATTGCGAGCGCGTCCCAATCGAATGCTGATCCTGCGCTGAGAAGGATCGAGGCCATCTCGTAATAACGGTGCAGGCTTTCGTCGTAGGCGTGGTGCAGCGCCAGGTGTCCGCACGAATACACCAGGTCATCCTCGGGGCTGAGGCGACGCACTTCCACGCCGGCCACTTCGAGCGGCCGCGAGCGTTCGAACAGCCCCTCAACGCTGATGCGGCGGTCGTAGTAGGAGATGCTCAGCAGGCCCAGATGCAGGCCGACGCCGAAGCTACGGCCCATCTTGAGCGGCTCGTCGAGGTGAACATAGGCCTGCGTGCTGCCATAGCGGCGCATGTAGCCCGGCCAGGGCTCGTTGATCGTGCCTCGATAGCCCATATCGTGCAGGATGGCGGCGGCTCGTTCGCCATGCCGGGCCGATACCACCAGGTCAATGTCCTCGTAGAAACGTTGCCCATAGTCGCCGGCATACAAGGTGGGGATCAGCGTCCAGCCCTTGAGGACGATCACCGGCAGGTCGGCCTCGCGGAAAGCGGCCAGCACGTCATGGACCTGCGCGATGCAGCGGTCTCCCCGCAGCAGCATCGTGTAGCGCCAATCGAGCAGTCGCTCCTGCATCTCGCGCGGCCACAGCCCGGGCTGCTCGCGCCCCAACACGCAGAACACGCCGGCCAGACCATGCTCGATCAGCAACCGGTAAACCTGACTCCAATCCAAATCGGCCGGCGGTTGCGGCAGCGGTTGCTCGGGGTACAGCCGATGCGTCAGGCAGGCGAGGATGAACGACATCTCCATAGAGGGATCTGTCCGCCTCCTCAATCGCCGGCTGCTTGCGGTTCGGGTTCTGCCGCAACGAGAATCTGCTGATTGGCGACCAGGGAACGATAATAGGCGTTGCTCTCCAGCAGCTCCTGATGCGTCCCCACGGCGACCAACCTCTTCTCATTGAGCAGCAGGATGCGGTCTGCATTCTGGACGGTGGACAGGCGATGGGCCACCACGAAGAGAGTCTTGTCCCGCACCAAAGCGGGCAACGCCTCAAGCACCGACCTTTCTGTCAGGCTGTCCAACGAAGCCGTCGGCTCGTCCAACACCAGGATGTCGGGGTTCTTGATGAGGGCGCGTGCGATGGACAGCCTTTGTTTCTGCCCCTCCGAGAGTTTGACCCCACGCTCGCCCACCGGCGAGTCGTAGCCCTGCGGCAGGCCCATGATGAAGTCGTGCAGGCCGGCGGCGCGGGCCGCCGCGACCACCTGCTCGTTGCTCGCTTCGGGGTTGCCATAACACAGGTTCTCGCGGATCGTGCCCGACAGCAGCAACGAGCTCTGCGACACGTAGCCGATGCGCTGGCGCAGCGACCCGACTTCGTATGCGGAGGCGGGGCGGCCGTCGAACCAGATTTCGCCGCGGGTGGGCCGGTAGAAGCACAAGATCAGGCTGACCAGCGTCGTCTTGCCCACGCCGCTCGGCCCGACGATGGCGACCTGCTCGCCCGGCTTCGCGCGAAAGGAGACATCTTGCAGCACCATGTCCTGACCATCGTAGGAGAAGGAGACGTCCCGAAATTCGACTTCCCCGGCCAGCCGCTCCACCTTCTGGCCTGTGCCCAACCCCTCCTCCGGCACGATGTCAAACAGCGCGGACACGCGCTGCAGGGCAGCCAGCGCGTTTTGCAGTTGCATGTTGGCCGTCGCCAGAAACCGCGCCGGGCCGTGCACATAGCCCAGATACGACTGGAAGGCCAGCATAGAGCCCAGTGTCCATTCGCCCTGAATCACCCAATAGGCACCTGCCACCAGCACCAGCATCCGTGTGATTTCCGGCAGCAGGCCGATGGCTATGCCGGCGACGGAACTGACGATGGATTGCTCCAGCGCGATTTGGAAGGCCGATTTCAGCTCGGCCACCATGCTGCCTACCGTGCGCCCCTCGGCGGCGAACGCCTTGATCAGCGCGGCGGCCGACAACGACTCTTGCAGGCGGCGCGAGACATTCGCCTGCTGTTCCATGCTCTGGTGGCCCAGAATGTACAGCTTGGCGGAAAAATAGCGCACGCAGACCACCCAGAGGGGCAGGATGGCGATGGCTGTCAGGGCCAGTCGCCACTCCAGATAGAACAGCAGAACGGCCCCGCCGATGAAGCTGAATATGTTGCTGACAATATAGACGATGGTGCTGGAAAAGAGCCAGCGCAGCCCCATCACGTCCGACGACAGGCGCGACATGAGATAGCCGGTCTCTTTGTCGTCGAAGAAGGCTTTCGGGAAACGCAGAGTGCGTTCCAGCAGGTCGCGTTCGATGTCGAGCAGGACATCTTGCTCGAAGCGGGTGAAATAGAACTGCTGCAACATGCCGGACGCCATGCTGAACAACTTGACCATCACCAGCACCACGACCACGCCGGGCAACAATTGGAGTTGGCGGCCCAGGATGACATCGTCAATCAGATAGCGATTGATGAGGGGTTGAGGAAAACCGAGCAGCGTATTGATGAGGATGAGAAACGCGCCCAACGCCCCTTTGCGCCAGTGGCGGACCAGGAAGGGCCGCAGGTTTTGCAGGTTCGACCGCGCGTGGGCATACCCCTGTCCGCCGGCCAGCCGGTCTGCTGGCAGGCTGCGAGACAGTCCCCTTTTGAGGTAGGAAAACCACGAATCCACGGCTCTCATCTCACCAATGGACGAAACATCGTCCGGAATCTGCCATGGATGATACCATGAAAGGGTATGTTTTGGCAAAGAGGCCGTCTATGCCTGCCAGCGCGAGATGCTTCGCTTGCGGCTCAGCATGACGGAATGAGGCCGCGCCGGCCAAGCCCTGTAGGTCGGGTTTCCATACCCGACCTATTTTGGTAGGAAAATTTACCGAAATATTGACATTTTGCTTACTTTTGTGGTATGATATAAGTGAGGTGAACAGAGACGAGGCACGGCAAAGCTCGCGGCTGGCCGGGCCGTTGGCAAAGGAGGAGGGGCCCATGAAGAAGTGGTCTGTCGTTGTGTCTGCGGTGTTATTGGCGAGCGTCGTCTTCGGGACATGGCAGCCCGTGATCCACGCCCAGGGGCCTGATCTCGATCGGTGTCAGGAATATCTCCACCCGTACATTCCGACCGAGTGGGAACGGTGCGTGGGCGACGAATTCAACAAGTTCCCCGCTGCGCCCACCGGTTTGAAAGAAGCCTATGTTCGCGCTCCGGCGACCGGTCACTGGCCTGCGTCGCAGGTCATCGCGCCGGGCGACGGTGCTCCCCTGCTGAGCTTGCCGGCGACGGACTGGAACGGTCAGGTCTACATCGCGCCACCCGAGGCCCAGGCATACAGCGCGCCGCTGGTTGGGTCAGCCGCGCCGGATGTGGATTATTGGTGGCAGCAGCCCGCCCCAACGAGTCTGCCGGAGACGCCACAAATTGACCCCTATACGGCCTGGCAGAACTATTGGCTGAGCGGCGGTGCCACGCCGAATGTCGGCTGGGAGTCGCCGCAATTGTACGATGCGCCGCGGCGGTGAGCGTGGACAACCAGGAAATCGCCAGGGTATTCACCCGCATCGCCGACCTGCTGGAGATCAAAGGCGAGCTGGTGCACAAGGTGCTGGCCTATCGGCGGGCGGCGGAGGCCATCGCCGAAATGGGCGAGGACATCCGCGAGTATCAACGTGAGGGCCGCTTGACCGACATCCCCGGCGTGGGCAAGGCGCTGTCGGAGAAGATTGACGAGCTGCTGACCACGGGTCGCCTGGCCTATCTGGCGCGGCTCGAACAGGAGGTCCCGCCAGGCCTGCTCGAGGTGCGGGCCATTCCCGGCGTGGGCGCGAAGACAGTTCGCCTGCTCTGGCAACAACTGGGCATCACCAGCCTGGCTGACCTGGAGGCCGCGGCCCAGGCGGGACGGCTGAAGTCGCTGCCCGGCCTGGGCGAGAAGTCAGAGGCCCGCATCATAGCGGGCATCGCCGCGCTCAGGGGGAAAACGGGCGGCAGCGGGCAGGCTTAAGGCCCCCTCAGGCGTGCCGGCGGCGTGGGGGCGCGCTGTCAACGGATTCGGGGAACGGATTGAACGGATTGGCCCTCTTCGCACAGCAACCCTCATCCGTTCAATTCGTTCTGGACAATCCGTTGACAGCTCACTCCGTGCGGCGCGAGATGCCTTCGCCTGCGGCAGATGCTTCGCCTGCGGCAGATGCTTCGCCTGCGGCTCAGCATGGCGGCAATGCGTCCGGTACTCTTATCCCATTGACAGCAACGTGACTGTCGTGTATCATATTAACGTGTGTAACAAAGTGTTAGGCCATAACTCCATTGCCAACTTGGTTTCGTACCCCGAAGGATGCACCCCGCCAGGCGTGACGAAGGGTGCATCTGTTTTTCCAGATACGTTTTGAACAGACGTTTACAGAAAGGAGCAAGAGACATGTACCGCCTAATCAGTTTGTTGGCCGCCCTATCCCTGACGCTGGTCGGGCTGGGCACCACCGGGGCAGCGACCCCCACCCCGGCCGAGAAGCCGCTCGACGTCAGCCACCTGACGGGCCGGCTGGCCTATCCGGTGTTCGAGAACGGCACGTATAACATCTACATCAGCAACATAGACGGCTCGGAGCGGCGATTGCTGCTGAAGGACGCCAGCCAGCCCGATTTCAACTCCGACGGCTCGCAGATTGCCTACCGAAGCTGGCACTCCGAATCGCGCGGCATCTTCACCTCGCCGGTGAAGGACATCATCCCCTGGAACATCCAGCAGAAGGCGGTGGCCGAATCGGCCCGGCCGACCTGGTCGCCCGACGACAAGGTGATCGTCTTCCACTCCTATGAGGAGGTGGACCGCAAGCCGCGCATCTACTACACCAGCGGGGGCGATGAGGTCTACCGGACCATTCTCACCGACAAATCGGGCCGTTACATTGACCTGATCGGCATTGACCCGGACTGGATGCCGGATGGCAGCATTGTGTACACCGAGAAGGAGTGCGAGCAGTGCGGTATCTACCGCATCAGCCTGAGCGGCGGGCTGATCGGCCGTCTGACCGACCAGCCGCAGGATGAGGCGCCGGCCGTCTCGCCCGATGGCAAACGAGTGGCCTTCATGTCCACGCGCGACGGCGTGTGGGACCTGTACGTGGTGGACGCCGATGGCAGCAACTTGAAGCGCCTGACCGCCGATGAGCACATTGACGGTCTGCCCATCTGGG
>DAOTYC010000033.1:0-6780 GCA_034435095.1 Anaerolineae bacterium
GTTACTGTCGGGCGAAAGGCTCGCTCGTTGCGTTTACCGGCGCGTTCCTGCTCATGTATGTTGTGGGCGTGGCCTGGCTTGCGCCGGTTACTTTTGACCCGCGCTATATCGTCCCTTTGTTACCCATGGCGTATGTCATGTTGGGCGGACTGGGATGGCACGTCGCCCAGGTCGCCTTCAATGGCAGAACGGCCAATCTGGACAGGCTCAGGGGAGTGTTCCTTGCCGGGCTGACGGCCGCTATCCTGGTCTGGGGATTTGTGACGCTGGGCGCAGCAAGGACGAAACTTGACGGCGTGAGTCGAGCTCACGCGCTGCAGCTCGTCAGCCTGCCAGACCCGTTTGGTATGGACCGCCAGGCTAACCGCGCCGAACTTGCTGTGGTGCAGGTGATTGAAGAAGCGTTGTTGGGCCCGCGAGACGCTGACACGGTGGGGGCCATCGTCTACCAGCCCAGCCATGACCTGCCGATTTGGATGATCGAGGGCCGGGCTCAGGTTCTTTTTGTGCCTGCCGATGTCAACTGGCTCCAGTTCGTGGCTTACCTCAGAAGCCGTCACGCGGAGTACCTGATGTTGACTCCTGAGTTATATCTACGACGCAAGGGCCTGTTCAAAAACCTGTTCTATCCAGCCTGGCCCAATACAGAGAGCAGGCCGATTGGCCGTCGGTATCTGGGCATCAGAGCCCTGCCGGCTGCCTGGGAATTGGTGTACGCCGCGGGGGGCTTTCCCAGTCCCTACTACATTTTTCGCCTGTCGGCTGACACTGCCGGAGAATCGGCGGTGTACGTCGAACAGGGAGACGCAGCGCTTGCATCAGGCGACTGGCGAAGAGCGGAGGAGCAGTATCAGGCTGCCTTGTCTTCACTGCAAGCCACCAACGCCCTTTGCAAGATGCCCTGTCAACAAAGTCAGGCCCGGGTATACCGGACTTTGAGTCAAATGGCTGCGCTGAAGAATCACCACGATCAGGCCTTAAACTACATTGAGAAAGCGTTGGCCCTCCAGCCTGACTCGGCCTGGTACCATGTCATTCGAGGCGACCTGCTCGATTGGTCAGGACAGCAGTCAGCGGCCGGGGAAGAGTATCGGCAGGCAATGAAACTGCCTGGAGGGGCATGGGCAAATTTGTCAGGGTGGCTTGCCTGGGTGCAGGCAGAACAGGGGCAACTCGAAGCGACCATAGCCGGGTATCGCCAGGCACTGGAGCTCTCTTTTGAGCATCCCTGGTATAAGGCGATGCTGGGAAGATCGCTGATAGAGCACGGTGCGCCCAACAAGGCGACCGCGTTATTTCAGGACATTCTGGGACAAAAAATCGAGTGGGCCTTCGTGCGCGACTGGCTGACCAGGGCATCCTCGACGACTTCAGTGGCTATGGAAAACCATCCTGGGGATGTTCTCAACATTTCTTACACGGATGGCCTTTTGTTAAGGGGGTATCGCATTGACCCGGCGGATTATCTACGAGGTGGACGAATAAAGGTCGTTTTGTACTGGACGCCTCCTGCTTATGCCGGGCGAGAGTATCGCGTTTACGGCAAACTGGTCAACGCGATGTATACGGTCTGGGGAGAGGGTGAAGCGACCCTGCAGCGGCGTGGGATTCCGCCGGGAAGCTGGGCTACACAGGCCGTATTGCAGGATACATTGACCGTACAGGTGCAGCTTGGCACGCCGCCTGGCGACTACAGACTGACCCTTGACGTTCGAGAGATGATTGAGCCGACATGGCTGAACGAATCGCCGCCCAAGGAAGTCAAACTCGGCCCGATAGAGCTGCCCGCGCGTCCGTGGTCGGTCAAGCAGTTGGACATGACCCAGACAACTGATGCTGTCTTCGGTGATCGGATGAAACTCTGCGGCTATCGGCTGGATGGTGAACTGCGGCCGGGCGGGATAGTGCACCTGACGCTTTTTTGGCAAGCCTTGCAGGTAATGGACACAGACTACACTGTCTTCACCCACTTGCTCGACGCGGAGGGCAACCTCCGCGGCCAGAAAGACAATCAGCCGGCCGATGGTTTCTACCCGACCTCGCTCTGGCAGCCCGGCGAAGTTGTCCGCGACCCTTATGCCATCCCAATCTCGACGGGTGGCCCACTCACGAACTGTGCGATACTGGTCGGCGTCTATCGGGCGGAGACCGGAGAACGTTTGCCGGCCAGGGGCGACTCTGTGGCCAGTGCTGAGGACAGCGTAAGGATCGACTTGGATGTAAGGTTTTAAGAAAACTTTAGATTTTTGTGTTAGAATGAACCAGATGATTGTAGGCTTTAGTATCAGAATACTGCTCTTGTTCTTGGTTGCCCTTGTTCCGCGGATAATCGCCCTGGGGGCTTTTGTCACACCGGACGAAAGGCGTTGGTTAGACCGGTCGGTGGACATGTTTAGAGCATTTTCGGGCGGCGACCTGTCGCTGGCCTATCACGAGGGCAATCCGGCTGGGATTACCACCAAATGGCTTGGAATGGCAGGCATTCTGGCGCGGTACACTTTGCATAGACTGGGTTGGCGCGCCCATTTGGATGCCAATCTGGCTGCGTCTCGCGACATCTGGTCGTTCATGGATGCCATTCAGCAACAGCCGCAGAACATCCTCGATGTCTTGCCGATGGCCCGTTTGCCGGTTGCCGTGGCTACTGCCTGCGCGATTGCCCTGATGTACGTGCTGATGCGCAGGCTGTGGGGAGAGCGAGTCGCTCTGGTCGGTTCGTTTTTGATCGCGCTTGACCTCTTCCTGCTGGCTCACAGCCGGGTATTGCATCAGGACGCGCTGGTGACTTGCTTCATGTCCGTGTCGGCCTTGGGGCTGGCTCTGGCGTTCCGGTACGAAACAAGGCCTGCCTCGTCGGTCGGCGTTTCGTGGCCGATGCTGTGCTTTTCGGGGGTTTTTGCGGGGCTGTCAGCGCTGACCAAACCATCTGGTTTCTTTCTCGTCTTGTGGACTCTTGGTTGGACCGTCTGGTGGGCGGCGGCACGGCGGTTCTCCGGCAAAACGCTCGCCAGCGTCGTCGGCGGCCTGACGGTGTGGGGTTGCTTCTTGGCCCTGACTTATGTTGTCCTCTGGCCGGCCATGTGGACCACCCCGGCGCAGGCTTTTACGGGCATGTTGGGGCGCACGTCAGAGCTGGCCTCAGGGGGGCACGACCAGTTCTTTATGGGCGCGCCTACCAATGACCCTGGCTGGGCGTTTTATCCGGTCGTGCTGCTTTTCCGAACTGGCCCGTTGATCTGGCTGGGCCTGGCCGTTCTGGCCTGGGCTGGGCTTCGTCGGCGTCTGGCAGACCTTCAGTCTCTTGCTCCATACACCAATCAGAGCAGGGCCTGGCCAGCCCTCTTCATCGTCGCGTTCGTGGTGTTCGTTTCGCTCAGCGCCAAGAAAAGCGACCGTTATCTCCTCCCAGTGTTCCCAATGCTGAGCATCCTGGCTGCCATGGGCCTTGTGCTGTTCCTGAACGGCCTGCGTAACCGAGACCGACGGCGCGCCCAGCCGGGTCGCTCTGCCGTGAGTTTGCTGGTGGCTGGATTGTGCACGATGGCGGCAATTCAGTCAGGGATTGTTGTCTGGCACGCGCCGTACTACCTGACTTACTATAACCCGCTCGTCGGCGGGCCCTTGACGGCTCCGCACGTTTTGCTTGTGGGTTGGGGCGAAGGTCTAGACCAGGCTGGTCGCTATCTGGACGCCAGGCCAGATGCCGAACGTCTGTCTGTCGCCAGTTTCTATCGGCGTGAGTTCAGCCCATATTTCCGCGGAGAGGTGCGTAAGTTGTCCAACGAGCGACCAGATGACTTTGACTTGCTGAGCTGGCACGCTGCGGATTACGTTGTGGCCTATATTTCTCAGGTGCAGAGAGAGCAACCTGATGAGCCCACAGCGCGCTACCTCCGTAGCCTGACCCCCGAACATGTCGTGCGCTTGAAGGGCATCGCTTATGCCTGGATATATCGCACGCCAGAGTATATCCCTGACGAACTCATTGCGGCGCAACACGTTGTCCGTCGGACTTTCGGCTCCCACATCTTGTTGCTTGGCTATGACACGCCGTCGGTTCAACCGACAAGCCAGTCTCTGGTGCGCCTCGTCCTCTATTGGCAGGCCTTGGCTCACATTGAGACGGACTACCAGGTTGACCTCCGCCTGATTGATGATGAAGGCAAAGTGTGCGTGGAGGAGTGTATCCATCCCTACCACAACCAGTATCGGACTTCGACCTGGCCTAAGGGCCTGGTCATCCGGGACACCCACGAAATCCCGCTGCCCGCTGACATGCCTGCAGGACAATACCATTTTTCACTGCGGTTGATCGATGCCGCAACAGGTACGGAATTGCTGCCGACCGAAGGCCCCGTGTTGATCGGCCCGATAGCAGTGGGGGAGCGGTAAGCGTGACCACTCCATATTTGCCCAACCGTGCGCCCTCGCCGCGAGCCCGGTGTGAAATGTCTTGGGGCCGGCGGTTATTGTATGCACAGGGTCCTTTTCTCATGATTTGGATTCTGAGCAACGTGATACTGGCCCTCGCTGAGGTGACCTGGCTGGTTTTGCCATCAGCGGCCTTGCTTTTCGGGTTTCTGCCAGGTTTTCTCCTGGTCAATTTGCTCTTTGGCCGGCACGGCGCGCTGAAGGCCCTGGAGCGCGCCGTGTTGAACGCGGCCGTCAGCTACGGCCTGTCTTCACTCGTTGTGCTGGCGACTCACTTCATACCTGGCCCGCTTACCCGGCCGATGGTGGTGTTTGCCCTGAATGGCCTGATTCTGTTGTTGGTGTTGAACTCTTTCTTCCGGTCGGATGTCAAGGGGACGAGTACACAGGCCCTCTCAAGAATGGGCGTTGACATCCGTGAGATTTGGCCCGTTGTGGCTCTCATTAGCCTGATCGTCTTTTTCCGCTTTGTTTCCTTGGGCTATTCGGAGCTCCAGGGAGACGAGGTTGATGTCGCCAGCCTGGCCCGCCTGGCTATCCTGGGCGACGATGAGGCCGTCTTCCTGCATCGCAAAGGTCCGGTGGAGTTGGTCACTGCGGCGGCCTTCGCCCTTGTCGCCCGCAATTTCGAGGAGTTCGCCTTGCGTTTCCCATTTGCTGTGGCCAGTGGCTGGGCCATCCTGGGGACCTACGAGCTGGGCCGACAAGCATTGGGGCGGCGAGTCGGGCTGTTGGCGGCTTCGCTGCTCGCCCTCAATGGCATCTTCCTGGGCTTTTCCCGGATGGCTCAGTATCAGGGCATTGTGTCGCTGGTGTTGGTTGCCGCCGTGCTGTGCTATTATAGGCTTAACAGAGCTGAGTCCTCCGAGGAAGAGTCGCGCTGGGGGATTCTTGGGCTTGGTCTGTGGGGAGTGGGCCTGCTCACTCACTACGAAGCCGGCCTCGTCGCTTTGATTCTGGCTTTTCTGTACCGGCATAGGCACTCGCCCTCGACATGGCGCTGGGTACGTATCCGTCCTTTGTGTCTGGCTCTGGTCATTGTCCTGATCATCCTGGCGGCCTACTATGTCCCATTTGTAGCCCACGAGCACTTCAGCCAGACATTTCAGCGTTACACCACGATTCGGATCAGCCCAGAACGAGCGCCGTTCAACAATTTGGGCGATTACCTGACCTCTAGCCTGTTTTACAACTCTATCTATCACGAATGTCTGCTGGTAGTGGGCTTTTTGGCAGCAGCATGGGTGGGCCTCCGTGAGGCCTTCGGGCATTCGACCGGAGCCCAAAGCGAGTCGCCTCGGCGCTTATCGCGAGAGAAACGCGCAAATTGTCACGGTGAGGAGACTGAAGGGCGGCGAAGCCATCTCCTGTCGCTTTCATGGCCTGGCGTGCTTCTCTGGCTTGCGCTGTGCATCGGGCTGCTTGGTGGGGCGATTGCGCCGTCGTGGTTTCAAGTCGCTGGTGTTCATATTCCGCTTTTCCTGTGTCTGCCTGCTCTCATCGTCCTGACGTTCGGCCCGAAGAGTCCGGCAGCCCTGAGGACATTGTTCTTGTGGTTTGGGAGTTACCTGATCGTGTACGCCTTCTTGATCCGTGTACCGGGTCTACATTACTATACCTTGCTGCCAGCCTATATGCTTCTCGCAGCCTGGGGGTTAGATCAAGGGGCGAGGGAGCTCATCGCTGTCGCACCGCTTTGGCGTTATGGGGTTGCCTGCGGCGCGCTGCTGCTGACAGCCATTCTGCTGTATTACCCATACCTCCTGTTTGTGCGCACGACACCAGAATATGCGCTCAGCTACCCACAACACCGGAATCCGCTCTACTGGAACACTTTGACTGAGCCACCGCAGCGGTTTTTTGGGTTGCCTCACCGCTCGGGGTGGAGATCCGTCGGCTACTTGTGGGCCTCCGGACAATTGGCCGGCGAGTATCGCACCAACGAGAAAGCGGAGATCAGCAGTTGGTACGTGGGCCAAGAGCCTTCTCAGAACGAACGCCCAAAGTATTACCTGATTGCTGACAATGCCACGAACGAGAAACACAAACAGGACTATCCACGACAACTGCTCGCGGCAGAGTATGAAGAAATTGGCCGCGTGACAGTCTCCGGTGAAGTCAGGTTGCACATCTACGGCCTGTCGCCCGCACAGGAAGGCCTGGGTGATTTGCATGATGAATTCCTGGCTTCGCGCTATCATGAAGCCACAGGGTTGGGCGAATACCGGTTGGAGAGCCAATGATGCTCAGGAAGGAACGTCGAGCGCTCGCCTGTGTCGCCCTGTTGTATTCAGTGGTTGCCCTGCTATACACGTATCCGCTTGTCGTTCAGATTGGCTCCCATCTGGC
>DAOTYC010000034.1:0-37183 GCA_034435095.1 Anaerolineae bacterium
TTCGTTGCTCAGTTGAAGCGCACACTTACCTATTTCTATCCTGTCTCCGACCGCGAAAAAGTGGCGGGCTCTCCATGCTCAGAGGAAGAGCAGGGAGAGGCCCCGGTCAGGGCCATACCCGTCATGTCCATTTCTGCAGGCGCGGTAGCGGCCAAAGACCAGAGGTTCTATGACGTAAAAGACATCATCATGGCAGCGAAGGCCCGGCAGACAGTGGTCGCCCGAGTGCCCAGTGGAGATACCCTATAAAACAGTACTATCTCAGACCTCAAGATGCGCATCACCACACCAGGTTGGACGGAGGCCAATGCGTAGGGTCCGGCGCCGGTGTGGTGAGTGTTTTATATCAGGAGCCAGAGAGTGAACGAAAAACAACCTGAGAACAGGATGGCCGAACGGGAAACCCTGTGGCGGTTGGCGTCCGACAGCAAACAGGAGTGGTTATCTTTTGCCCAACGTCTTATCCAGACACCCAGCCTGCCCGGCGATGAGGGAGAGGTCGCTGCCATCATCCAAGAAGAAATGCACCGACTTGGGTTCGGCCAGGTCTGGGCCGATGCGGTGGGCAATGTGATTGGAATGATGTCCGGCGATGGGGGGGCATCCGTCTTGTTCAACGGACACATGGATGTCGTCGACCCTGGCCCAGTCGACGGATGGCAATACCACCCATACAGCGGCCATATAGACGGCGATTGGCTGTGGGGGCGAGGTGCCAGCGACATGAAGGCCGCGCTGGCGCTCCAGGTGTATAGCCTGGGATTGCTCCGCCGGGCCGGGTATTCGTTCCCCGGAGACCGCTACGTGACCGCGGTTGTCTTCGAGGAAACCGGCGGCCTGGGCACGCGCGCGTTGGTCAAAGAACTGAAAGCTGACATGGCTATAGTGGGCGAGGCGACCAGCAATCAACTCGCCCGAGGCCACAGGGGGCGATTGGAACTCATTGTCCGTGTCAAGGGACGATCAGCGCACGCCAGTGTGCCGCAGCGAGGGGCCAACCCCCATTACAGCATCGCCCAATTCCTGAGCCGCTTGAGTGAACTCGACATGGCCCAGGACGCAGACTTCGGTAGTTCGACCGTGGCGCCTACCTTATATCGCACCGATCAGACCAGCGCGAACGTGATTCCCGGCGAGGTCACACTCTATCTCGACTGGCGGAATGTTCCATCAGAGACGCCGGAAGACGCTCTCGCCAAGCTGCGTCCTCTGCTGGCGAGCAGCCTGCAGGATGGTTGCCACGGCAGCGTGGAACTCAATGTGTCTCGTTTCCGAACGTACACTGGCTATGAACAGGAGATGACCAGGGAATTTCCCGGCTTCGTTTTGCCCGCCGACCATCCGCTGGTGCTCAAAGCGCAAGCGGTTCTACAATCGTATTTGGGCCGCGACGTATCGGTCATCACCTGGCGATTTGCCACGGACGGGGCTTACCTGGTTCAGTCCGGCACGCCTACCATCGGTTTTTCGCCAGCTTCGGACCTGTATCCACACACGAACGAGGAGCGCATCGCCATCCAGGACATGGTTGAGGGCCTGGTTGGATACATGGGGCTGGCTCTGGAATTGGGAAGGGCATGATGCCTGCTTTTCAACTGGTGTCTGATTTCCAACCGACCGGCGACCAACCTCAAGCAATCGCCCAGCTTCTGGAGGGGTTGAGGGCGGGTTACAAGCACCAAACGTTGCTGGGCGCTACCGGCACAGGCAAAACCTATGTCATGGCGCAGATCGTCGCCCAGTGGCAGCGTCCAACGCTGGTCATCGCCCACAATAAAACACTGGCCGCCCAACTGTACAGTGAGTTCAAAGAGTTCCTGCCGCACAATGCGGTGGAATATTTCGTCAGTTACTATGACTATTATCAGCCGGAAGCATACATCCCGCGTACCGACACGTACATCGAAAAGGACGCCAGCATCAACGATGAGATAGACCGCTTGCGTTTGGCCGCGACTCAGGCTCTTTTGAGCCGACGAGATGTGTTGATCGTCGCATCGGTGTCCTGCATCTACGGCTTGGGCAGTCCAGAGGATTACGGACAGGTGGTCATTGAGCTGCGCCGCGGCGAACGGCGTAAACGGGATAAAATCCTGCGGCATTTGGTTGATATTTACTACGACCGCAATGACATCAACTTCACCCGTGGAACCTTCCGCGTCCACGGCGACACTCTGGACATCTTCCCGGCCTACGGCGAGTTTGCCTACCGGGTTGAGTTTTGGGGCGATGAGGTCGAGCGCATAGTCGAGTTTTCGCCTCTCACCGGCGAAGTGCTGGCTGAACACGACCAGGTTGAGATCTACCCGGCCAAACACTTCATCACTCCCCAAGAAAAGCTCCAGGCAGCGATTATTGACATCGAGGCTGAGCTTGAAGAGCAGCTCCAACGGTTGCGCGCGCAAGGCAAGCTGCTGGAAGCGCAACGGCTGGAACAGCGCACCCGCTATGATCTGGAAATGTTGCGTGAGGTGGGATACTGTTCGGGCATAGAGAACTATTCTCGCCATTTGGGTCGTCGAGAGCCGGGCAGCACGCCGTGGACCCTGCTCGATTACTTTCCAGACGACTTCCTGGTCATCATTGATGAGTCTCACATGACCATCCCCCAGTTGCATGGCATGTACAATGGCGACCGAGCGCGGAAAGAGACCCTGATCGAGTTTGGTTTTCGCCTTCCATCCGCGCTGGACAACCGCCCGCTAAAGTTTGACGAGTTTGAAAGGCACGTCAATCAGGTCATCTACGCCTCGGCCACGCCTGGCCCGTATGAGCTGGAGCATTCTGCGCAAATCGTGGAGCAAATCATCCGCCCTACCGGCCTGCTCGACCCGGTGGTTGAAGTGCGTCCCACCAAAGGCCAGGTGGATGACTTGCTCAGGGAGATCCGCCTGCGACTGCAACGGGGCGAGCGCACTCTGGTGACCACGTTGACCAAGCGCATGGCAGAGGAACTGGCCGACTATCTATTGGAAGCTGGAATCAAGGTCCACCACCTTCATTCCGAGATTCACACCCTGGAGCGTGTCGAAATCCTGCGCGATTTGCGCACCGGCGTCTACGACGTCGTGGTGGGCATCAATTTATTGCGCGAGGGGCTCGACCTGCCTGAAGTGTCTCTGGTCGCCATTTTGGACGCGGACAAAGAGGGCTTTTTACGCTCCACCAGCTCGCTCATTCAGACGATAGGCCGTGCGGCGCGTCACGTGAACGGCCATGTCATCATGTATGCAGACCGCGTCACGCCGTCCATGCAGGCCGCCATTGACGAAACCAACCGACGACGCCAAAAGCAGATGGAACACAACCTGCGCCATGGCATTACACCAGCCAGCATCGTCAAACAGATCCGCGACCTGACTGATCGCGTCCGCGCTGTTGCCGAGCAACGGGTTGAGTATCGCGTCGGCCGGGCGATTCCCAAAGATGAGGCGCTGCGCCTGATCAAAGAACTGGAAAAGCAGATGAAGATGGCCGCCGCCTCGCTGGAATTCGAGAAAGCCGCCTTGCTTCGCGACCAAATCATCGAGCTGAGGCGCGATTTGCAGGGAGAGGAGGATGTCCCTGAATGGGAACGCATCCGACGGTGGGAACAACGACATCGCCAGGCTGTTGGGAGCTAGACGGAGCTATGGTTGTTTCTCCTTCTTACCTGTCTCTGTGTGAATCGGGCGAGCTGGCGCGGCGTGTGGAGCACGCCCAGTCCATTCTGCACGCCTGCACGCTGTGCCCTCGCCGCTGTGGTGTGAATCGCGCGCAGGGAGAAAGAGGGTTCTGTCAGATGGGCGCTGAGCCGATGGTTTCGGCCTGGAATAGCCACCACGGAGAAGAACCGCCCCTCAGCGGGACGCGTGGCTCAGGGACCATTTTCTTCACCGGATGTACCGCTCGCTGCCTGTTTTGCCAGAACTATCCCATCAGTCAGCTCCATAGAGGCAATCAAGTGACAGCCGAACGGCTTGGTGAACTCATGGTGATGCTGCAGAAGCGGGGGGTGCACAACATCAATTTCGTCACGCCGACCCACTTCGTGCCACAAATTCTGGCGGCCTTGCTCTATGCGATTCCGCAAGGTTTCTCCCTGCCGCTGGTATACAACACCAGCGGCTATGAAACACTGGACACCCTGCGCCTTTTAGACGGTATTATTGACATTTACCTGCCAGACGCGAAATATTCTGACGACGCTGTGGCCCAGGAACTATCCGGCTTCAAGGATTATGTGGGGCACAATCGTGCCGCGCTGCTGGAAATGTGTCGGCAGGTTGGGCCGCGGCTCATTTTGAACGAACATGGCATCGCTCAGCGGGGTTTGATCGTGCGGCACCTGGTATTGCCACATCGGTTGGCCGGCACACGGGAGGTTCTGACCTGGCTGGCGAACAACCTTTCTCGCCAGGTGTACGTCAGCCTGATGGCGCAATACTTCCCAGCCTACCGCGCCGTGGGGCATCCCCTGCTGGGGCGCAAACTGACCGCTGAAGAATACGATGAGGCCTTAGCCGCCCTGGAGGAACTGGGTTTTGAAGAGGGCTGGTCACAGATATTTGAGGACGAGTTCTGAGGATTGACGATGGCCTTGCAGACGGTGCTCAACGAGAACCAAAGAAAACTGCTGACGAAGGAGCGCGAGCTGTTCGGTCAGCTTGTATCCGCGCTGGCCCGGGCTGAAATCGCGCCGAAAGATATGGAGCGGCTACAGCGCTCCATCGTGCAGTTGGACGAACTGTTTCTCCTGGTTGTGGTCGGTGAGTTCAATTCCGGCAAGTCCGCGTTTATCAACGCCCTTTTGGGCCAGCGGTTCCTCGAGGAGGGAGTGACTCCGACCACGCATCAAATTCACCTGGTGCGTTATGGGCCGGAAATTCAGCGCGAAATCACGGGACCGACCCTGGTGACCGTCAGTTTGCCGCTCGAATTTCTGAAGGAGACCAACATCGTTGACACACCTGGCACCAACGCGGTGATCAGGCAGCACGAAGAGATCACAACTGAGTTTATACCGCGCAGCGATGTGGTTCTATTTGTCACCTCTGTAGACCGACCTTTCACCGAGAGCGAACGTGCCTTCCTCGCCAGGATCAAAGAATGGGGCAAGAAAGTCATCATCGTGCTCAATAAGATTGATATTATCGAGGACGAGGACGCCATCAAGAAAGTGGAGGCCTACATCGCCGACAACAGCCGCCAACTCTTGGGCCTGTCCCCCGAAGTCTTTCCCATTTCGGCCAAACTTGCTCTGCAGAGCAAGATGGCGACGGAGGGGAAGAAGGGGAAGAATGTCGTTTCTGCGTCGGCCAAACAAGCCTGGCAAGCCAGCCGGTTCGAGCCGCTGGAGAGATATATTTTGGAAACGCTCGACCAGAGAAGTCGGATCAGATTGAAGCTGCTCAGCCCGCTGGGCGTCGCCGAACAAACGCTGCGACAATATCAAACTATTGTCCGCGAGCGGCTGGCTTTGTTAGAAGAAGATTTTAAAACGATTAAGAACATCGAGTCCCAATTGGCAGTCTATCGCCAGGATATGCTGCGCGATTTCGAGTTCCGGGTCACTGAAATTGAAAACCATCTCCTCTTGATGGAAAAACGGGGGCTCAATTTCTTCGATGAGACGCTACGGCTGAGCCGCATCTTTGACCTCATTAACTCTGAGCGCATTCGCGGCGCTTACGAACGCGAAGTGGTCGCTGATACACCGCATCAGGTCGAAGCTTCGGTTGAGGAGACCATTGATTGGTTTGTGGAGCATGACCTCCGTCAGTGGCAGGGCATCGTCGAGTACCTCAACAAGCGGAGATTGCCCGAACATGAAGAGAAGGTCATCGGGCAGTTGGGTTCACCGTTCGAGTATAACCGGCGTGCTCTTTTGGACTCGGTCGGCAAGGCAGCACAAGAAGCGGTCGCCAGCTACGACAAGGCCGCCGAAGCCAGGGCCATTGGCGAGGCAACTCAGATGGCCGTCGCGCAGGCCGCGTTGCTCGAAGCCGGCGCGATTGGACTGGGCACTTTGGTCGCCATTGCCTTGAGCTCAACGGTAGCCGATTTCACCGGCATCCTGGCCGCCAGCATTCTGGCTACCCTCGGCCTTTTCGTCATTCCGGCCAAGCGGAAGAAGGCCAAGAACGAGTTGCAGGCCAAGATCAGCCGCGTGAGACAAAAACTGGTCGCCAGCCTGATGGCCCAGTTTGAGCGCGAGCTCAATCGGTCCATTCTACGCATCGAAGAAGCTATCGCACCTTATACGCGCTTTGTCCGGGCGGAAGGTGACCGCCTGAAGGAATTGCAGGGTGAAATGGATAAACTGGAAAACAGCCTGGCCCACCTCAAAGCCCAGATAGAGCGACTCTAGGCTCGAACGCGATGGACCGTGCGAAAAGGTTACGCCTCGACCTGTTTCAGGAAGTCGAGGATTTGTTCGAGAACCTGTTCGGGAGTCAGGTCATCTGTTGCAATGTAGAGGTCGCAATGTTGGCGGGCATCGCGCAGGCGGTCTTGCAAGGTTTGTAGATAGGAGACACCCCAATCAATTCGTCGGCGTTGGCGGATAGCTGCCAGACTCACGTCCAGGTAGATCAGGACATCCGGGCGACAAATGCGGCGCCACATGTCCGGCACATAGGAATGTTCCTGGCTGCATTGATGGGCATCATAGCCCCTGGCCCTCAAGGCATGAGCCAGTACTGATTTGCCCGATGCACAAGGCCCGACCAGAGTGATACGCATATTGAACCTCTGATTACTGGAACTGTTAACCGAATGCCAATAGCCGCGGCCCAATGCGCGTTTCGTATTCACCGTGGCCTTGCCATTTTACTTAAATCTCAAGGACTGCACAAAAGGTGGGTATATCGTTTTCGGTGCGTCCAATTGATAGCCGCGATGAAGCGAGCCTGGTGCAATGGCTAGACCGCCAGACGAGATTGCACATGCGCTTCGCCCTGGACGAGCTGGGCGATTGGTTTTCCATGCACCATGGCTTTGTGGCTGTAAATGATGCTGGCCTGGCGGGTTTCATACTCTACGCCATGACCACACCCACTCAGGCGTCTCTGGTCGGGCTGGCGATAGGCGACCGATGGCGCAGGCTTGAACCAGAGCTGCTCACCACCCTTTTTGAAGGCACAGTGCCGTTCCTCCATCAGCGTGGGACATCTGCCATTGCCTGTGTGACGGTTTTGGATTGGGTTGGGGTAGCCCTGCGCCGCTATCTGCGTTTTCAGCCCGTTGGCGCCCTGGCGAGCTACCTGAAATCGGACTGGCACATCCCACAACATGGGAATCCTTCCGTTCACGTCGTTGCAGCCGCCCCGGAGGATGCCAGGGGTTTGCTGAATGTAGACCGGGCTGCCTTCCCGCCGCTATGGCATTTGGACGAATACGCCATCCTCTCCCCGCTGCGCCGAAATGGGTATTTGCTCAAGGCGGAATGGCGTGGGGTTATCGTGGGTTACGCATCAGGCGTCTGGAACCAAGAGCATGGGCATCTCAACCGACTTGCCGTTCACCCGCAGGCGCAGGGATATGGTATCGGCAAACGGTTGTTGGCTGAGAGCCTGCTGCGATTTCATCAAGCCGGCGTCTATCAGGTCACTCTGAACACCCAGTCCGACAATCTGGCGTCTCGACGACTATATGAACAATTTGGCTTTCACTTAATCAATTGCGATACACAGGTGTTGGTCAGGACAATATAAAAGGGCTTTTTGACTTTATGCCAACTATGATATATTTAGGTGGGTGAGTTTGAGTGGTTGGCGCACTGAGTAAGCTGACACTGGCTGATGAGGCATAGGCATGTCCCTGGGAAACGACTTTCCACAAGAGTTTTTGGGCCCTGATAAGCAGAGCAAGACGCCTTCTGCAGGGTGGTTCGTGGCGTTGGGTATCCTTCTGGTTGCCAACCTGTTCATGTGGTTCTATCCGCCGGCGCAGAGTTTCCGTGCCTCTGTTTTCTCTATCCTCTCAATTATGGCGCTGGCCTATAGCGGAGCGTTCAAACGATATCGGCGGTTGATTTATGCTATGGTCGTGCCAGGGCTTCTCTCCTGGACATTGGTAGGGCACGGGTTTTACTGGCTGGCCAGCAGCAGTCAATACAGAGGTCCCGGCGCGGCCTTTATCAGAGGCCTGGCTGGCGGGCCAGCAACGCAGAGCCTGGTATCCTTTGTCGTCGGGCTTGTGGCAGGTATGCTGGTCCCCATGCTTATCCTCGAAGGCTATGTGTTCCTGAACAAAGACGTGGTTCAGGCCTTCTCAGGTTTGGATATGGCAACTGTTCAAAAGATTTTGCGCTCTTTGTTCCTCAACCTGCAACGCTCCTATTACATGGTCAGAGACGGCGAAATCACTAGAACCAGACCGCAGGGACTGCCACTCATCGGTGGACCGGGTCTGGTCATTGTCACGCCGGGCAATGCCGTCGTGTTTGAGCATGGCGGTAAGTTGAAGCGCGTGGAGCTGAGCGGAGTTCACAGGACAAAGAGGTTTGAGCGCATCTACAAAGTGATTCGACTGACCTCACGGAGCAACCTGACAGCCACCTCTACCCCGATTTATCCTGCACCGGGCATGCCACTTGCTCGCCTGCCGGAGCCTGCACCAGGTGAACGGAACGTGCGCCGCGCCCGCTCAAAGGATGGAATCTACATTGACCTCGATTTTGTGGTCTACTTTCAGATCAAGCGGCGAAGCGAGCCATCCCAGGATAAGGTGTTGGCCCAGTTTACCTCACAAGAAGTTAGAGAATTACCCGACGCTTACTTTGTGGATAAGAATGACGTGTTCAAGGCTGCCACCAGCTTCAATCATTGGGAACTCGCCGTCTCAGCCATTGCCGAAGATGTGCTGCGCGATATTCTAACGCAATATAACCTGGACGAGCTGTTTGAGCCGCCGGCCGAATCTGAACTCCAGAGAATACTCAAGAACCTGAAAGGGGCCGACGTCGCTGAGCAAGAAATCGAGATCATCCGAAATCTGCCGAAAATCCAGGGAAAGATTTGCCAGGATATCCGGGACAGGATCAACAAGATCGTCAACGGAGATGGCATAGAGGTAACCTACGTGTCGATTGGCGCCGTTGATGTCCCATCAGAGGTACGTGAGCGTCTGCAAGAGGAATGGTTGGCACGAAGCAAAGTCCGTTTGGCTGAGGCGGAAAGGAGTGCGATCTTGGTCTCCAGCGCAGCAGAAAAAGAAGCCAGACGAATTCGCGCCGAAGCAGATGCAGAGGCCATCAAGCTGATAGAACAGGCCAAAGCATCTGCACAGCAGAGATTTCTGACAGCACTGGGCCGGATTCTCAGTGAACCGAAGATAAAAGAGAGAGAACTTACTTCTTACGTGATGCTCTCTCTGCGCCTGATACAGGCTCTCCAGGAAGTTGCTGCTGAACCTTCGGCCAAACTACTATTCCCCTACGGGATGCCTTTTCACGACATAGAGGGAACAATTACGGATTTGCTGGAAGACAAGCCAGCGGCTTCAAGCACGCAGGCGTCGCCGGGATCACCGACCGTTGAAAAAGGTTGATTGCGGCTACGTCACCACAATCATCGGGCTGAAAGGATGAGGGGCGATGGCCACCTGCAACATTTGTCATGCGCAGTACGTTAGTGGGGAGAATCCCTGTTGGCGTTGTGGGCAGGACAACGCCGAGTGGGAAGCCCAACGCGCTCGTAGCCGCTGGGAAAGATTCAGGGGATTTTTCGGGAACGTGTGGGGGGTAATAGCCGTCGCGATCAACCTGTTCGCCCTCATACTTCTGGTCTGGATCACGCTGGCGAGCGCGGCCTGGGCTTACCCTGACATAGAATCGGGACTTATGGCCAATCGGGTCACCATCCTCGGCCAATTTCTGGCCTGGTTCATGTCCTTTATTGCGATCTTTGTCATCTATGCCGTTCGCTTCGAACTGTGGAATTACAGTTGGATTCGTCACGTGATGCGGCGCACACCGCCTAATCTGTACGTCATTGCCGTTATCATGTTCTTGCTGGGCATCTTTCTGCTGCTTGTCTACATGAGTGCCTCAATTATGTTGTCAACCATGACGACACAGGCGGGATGGTCTGGAGCGGAACAAAATGTGTTCATGGTCCTGTTCAACAGAATCGTGATGCCCGCCATTTATGGGTTTCTGTTTGCCTTCTTCACAGCCGGCAGCATGTTCATGAGCGCTGGCCTGTTTGTCGACCGGCTGAAAGATAAGTTGGGACAGCCCATTTTCATGAACACCCGGCACCTGGCCGACGTTGTGCGCAAAGGTGTCGAACAAACTTTGAGGTTGCCGCCAGATTCGACCAAAACCTCGTCCATCAAGCGCACGGAGCAGGGTGGTATCAAGATGATCATCAGGTATACCAGCAGTCCGGCTCCTGGTGAAGGGTCAAAAGCTACCGAAAAGCGGTTCACCGTCGAGGCCAACAAATGGGGGCAAATTCAGTCTCTGGTCGAAGAGTCGGTTTCAGATAGTCCCTAGCCACCCACGTAGTTGGCGATCTTGCAGAGCAAGGAGTGGATCATGACAGATTCCCACGTTGTCGTCATAGGCGCAGCCAGCATTGATACGAAGGGGCGGAGCCTCATGCCCTTGCAACCGGGCACATCGACGCCCGGCCAGATCCGGGTCAGCGTGGGCGGTGTGGCGCGCAACATAGCCGAGAACCTGGCCCGGCTGGGCGTTCAGACGACGCTCCTTTCTGCTGTGGGTGACGACCCGTCGGGCCGCCGCATCCTCACACGAACCCAGGAAGGCGGCGTCAACACCGAGCATGTCATCGTCCAACCACTGGCTCGTTCGGCGGCTTATATCGCCGTCCTCGACGAGGAGGGGAATCCATTCGTGTCTGTGGACGATATGGAGGTCATTAAAGCCATCACACCACGCTACATCTACGCGCGCCGCAGCCTGTTTGCTCAGGCCGACATGATCGTCTTCGACGCCAATCTATCACCCCGAACTATTGATTCAATCATGTCACTGGCCGCGAAGCATAACGTCCCCGTGTGCGCCGATCCGACCTCGGCGACCCTGGCGACCAAACTTAAACCCTACCTGCCCCGGCTGCATGTAGTCACGCCCAACGCGGCGGAGACGGAGGCGCTCTGCGGTCGCAAAGCCGAAAAGCGCGGCCAGGCGGAACAGGCCGCCAAAGATCTGGTCAGGCAGGGCGTTGATATCGCCGTCGTCACCCTGGCCGAGTTGGGCGTCTGTTACGCAACCAGCGAGGGCAGCGGGCACATCAGCGCGGTCAAGACTGACGTGGTAGATTTCACCGGCGGTGGCGATGCGCTGACCGCCTCCCTCATCTTCGGCCTGCTAAATGACTTCCCCGTTGACGAGGCTATCCGGCTGGGCGTTGCTGCTGCCACACTGACGCTGCGCTGTCGCGACACGGTCTGCCCCGACATCAGTCTGGACCGAATCTACGATTGTCTGGGCGTTTGAATCAGGCTTCTCAGAAGCGTTGATGTCATGAAACGACAGAGATTGGACCGCCTGCTGGTAGAGCGTGGACTGGTGGGAAGCCGAGAGCAAGCTCAACGGCTGATCATGGCCGGCGAAGTGTTGATTGACGGGCGGGTCGCGGACAAACCATCCGGTATGGTCAGCGGTGGCGAGGAAATCCTCATCAGAAGCCAGCCTCCGTTTGTCAGTCGGGCTGGATTGAAACTGGCGGCCGCCCTCGACCGATTTGGTGTCTCAGTTGAGGGCCTGGTTGCACTTGACGTCGGCGCTTCGACCGGTGGTTTCACCGACTGTCTCCTACAAAGGGGCGCACGGCGGGTATACGCCGTGGATGTAGGCTACGGTCAATTGGCCTGGAAACTTCGCCATGACCCACGGGTCGTCGTCATGGAAAAAGTCAACGTCCGATACTTGAACAGCCTGCCGGAGGCTATCGCCATCGCCACGCTTGATGTGTCTTTCATCTCGCTCAAGCTGGTCATCCCGCCAGTGATGAAGCTGCTCGAGGCAGAGGCTTCGATCATTGCGCTGATCAAACCTCAATTTGAGGCCGGCCGCCGCCAGGTCGGCAAGGGAGGCGTGGTCAAAGACCCTCACGTGCATCGGGAAGTGCTCTCCGACTTCATCGCCTGGGCGAAACGCGAAGGCCTGGCCTTCACGGGGCTGATGGCGTCGCCTATTCGAGGGCCCGCCGGCAACGCAGAATTCCTCGTCTGGCTGAAGTGCGGCGCTCCTGACCCTGGGCTGAACGTCACAGAAACCGTAGAAGCCTGCCTGAACTCACTCCACGAGAGATGAACAGACTCACAGTCCGCCAGGTAAAGACAAAAAGAGGCCGCCATCGGGCGGCCTCCTGGATCAACATGTCTGGTTGCGCGCAAGACACAGTGCAGCGCAAGAGCGTGCCTTCTACAGTGCCGGCGATACGTCCTTCTTGCTCTGGCTGACTGCCCAGATCATGGCGACAATCAGGATAACGATGGCGACATACGTCCCGACCGAACCGGCGGTTTGGACAATGAGCGGCGCGGCCAGCAAGCTGATCAGGTTGACCACCTTGATCATGGGGTTCAGGGCTGGCCCGGCGGTATCCTTGAGCGGGTCGCCGACCGTGTCGCCGTCAACGCCTGCCTTGTGAGCGGGCGACCCTTTGCCGCCGAAGTTGCCGTCCTCAATGAACTTCTTGGCGTTGTCCATCGCGCCGCCGGCAATCGCCATGTACACGGCCATCAATTGTCCGGTCAGGATGACGCCGGCCAGGAATGTACCCAAAGCCTGCACGCCGAAGACCAGTCCGACCAACAGCGGCATACCTACTGCCAGCACCACCAGGCTGATCAGTTCTTTCTGGGCCGCAGCCGTCGTAATCGCCACAACCTTGCTGTACTCCGGTGTGACTTTGCCTTCCAGCACGCCGGGGATCCTAAATTGACGACGGACTTCCTCGACCACGAAGTTGGCCCCACGGGTAACTGCCCGCAGACAGAAAGCGGAGAACAAGAACGGCAACGAACCGCCCAGCAGGAAACCGATCGTGCCTTCCAGTGACGAAACAGAAATTCCGCGGTCTAGAAGCTCTTCCAGTTTTACCCCAGGGAAGGACAGGGTCAGCGCATCGGCCACAAAGGAGAAGAACAACGCAGTGGCCGCAATCACCGCCGAGGCGATAGCCACTTGCTTGGTGATGGCTTTGGTCGTATTCCCCACGGCGTCCAGCTCCGCCAGCAAAGCCCACGCCTTCTCGCCGACGCCGGCCATCTCGCCGATGCCATTGGCGTTGTCAGAAATCGGGCCATAGGCATCCATCGCCACATTGTTGCCAGTGTGGGACAACATGCCGATGCCCACCATCGCCACGCCATAGAGTTTGTAAATCAGCGGCTCTCCCCAGAAGACGACCAAACTGGCCGCCAAGGCAGCGACGATAGCGAACAAGCTCCATACGCTGGCTTCCATGCCGACAGCCAGACCAGACAGGATGGTCGTGGCCGAACCAGTCTTGGTAGATTCGGCGATTTCCATTGTCGGGCGATGTTTCGCCGAAGTGAAGAAAGAGGTCAGAGGGTTGAAAGCCACCGCAAGGCCAACGCCCACGGCGTTCAGCGTCGCCAATTGCCATTCATGCGCGTACGCTATTGAAAATACGAAGGCCCAGACAATCGTGTTCACCGAAGATACTTCATACGAGTGGAACATCGCGCTTTCGGCGTTATGCGCCCGCAAGAACTTGATGGGGAAGGTCTCCCAGATGGGTACCGTGAACGTACCGATAATTGACGATATGACACCAATTGCCCGTACAACCAACGGGTAGACAATCCAGAAAGTGTCGCCTGTTTCATGCAACAAGAACAGCCCGAGGATCAAAGTGGACACAATGGTCACTTCGTAGCTTTCGAAGATGTCTGCCGCCATGCCGGCGCAGTCGCCCACGTTGTCGCCCACCAGGTCAGCGACTACGGCGGCGTTGCGCGGGTCGTCTTCCGGCAGACCTTGCTCGACCTTGCCCACCAGGTCAGCGCCGACATCAGCCGCCTTGGTGTAGATGCCACCGCCGATACGCATGAACAGTGCAACCAGAGTGCCGCCGAAGCCAAAGCCCAGCAGCACGTCGGGGGCGGCCTTGCCGAAAATCATGAAAATAGCTGTTCCACCCAGCAGGCCAAGCCCGTCGGTCAACATGCCGGTGAATGTCCCGGCGCGGTAGGCCACCGTGAGCGCGCCGTTGTAATTTTCCAGCGCGGCCTGAGCCGACACGCGGATGTTGCCCTCGATAGCCACACGCATACCAAGCTGGCCGACGAGAATGGAAAACGTCGAGCCCAAAGCAAATGCCAGCGCACGACCGATACCAATCCACAACCTTGCCGCGTCCACATCATTGTTAAACACGGCCAGGGCCTCTTTGGTTGGCTGGACCACATAGACGCTGAAGAACAGCGCCACTGTCAGCAAGACTAAGAATGGTAGAATTGTTTTCAGTTGTTGCGAAAGATACCCATTGGCGCCATCTTTGATGGCACGCCACACGACTTTCATGGCCTCAGTGCCCGTGTCGCGTTTCATCGTGTTGCGCCACAGCCAGAGTGCGTACACCAGGCTGATGAAAGCAACGACGATGACCCCCCAGAGCATTGCTTGCTCCAAACTGCTTAATGACGACATGTACCTTTTCCTCCCTAAGACATCCCAAAGAAGTGAATAGTGTTGTGATTTGAAAAAGTGATAAACAAAAAACAGAGCCGGAGAAGAGTCCGACTCTGTTAGAAAACTATGCTCAAATAGAAACAGATCAACTCCACCGACTGTTGTGAAAGTCCTTCACTTCATTGTACGACGGAATTATGACGAATCGAAAACAACATACAGGTAAAGTACAGTTCAACCTCAACCCATTCGAGGTGACACTATATCACAATCGGACAAATCTGTCAAATCGTTACGCGCCTCACAAATAGCGTGCCACAGACCTTACTTAACCAGTCTTCTCCTCATCAGCGACAGTGCCACATTGACCATAACCAGCGACACCACAGCCATCCACACCAGGTCCCAAATTAGGCTGGCATGGATCTGCCCATTGGCCAGGGCGCGAATGGGCGTGACGGCATGGGTCAATGGAGAGAACCAGGCCAGCCACCGGATGCTCTCCGGCAATCGCTCAAGGGGGAAGAACACGCCCGAGAAGAAAAACATGGGGGTAATGCCCAAAGTGATGTAGTAATTGAATGCGCCGAATGTTGGAACTATCGAAGTGATGACCATAGACATAGACGAGAACAACAGCCCTTGGAGCAAGGCGACAAACGGAATGCCCAACGCCCACCAAGACTGGGTCAGGCCGAAAACCGCAATGACGAACAACACCACCGTGGCGGAAATCAGGGCCCGCGTGGTGCCCCACAACATCTCCCCGCCGATGACATCTTCAATGGTGCAAGGCGTGGCCAGGATAGCATCGAAGGTTTTCTGGTATACCATACGGACGAATGAGGCATACGTGCACTCGAAGGCCGAAGCGTACATCGCGCCAGTCGCGGCGAATGCCGGCGCAAGAAACTGAATGAAGGACATCCCGTTGATGTCCGTCACGTAATAACCCAGCCCCAATCCCAAGGCAACGATGCTCAATAACGGCTCGACGAACGGCGGCCAGAGCTCCGTCGCCCAGGCGTTCAGGTAAATGTCCCTATCTCTTTGCCAGATACGGTAGACCCGATAGGACATCTTCAACATTGGCAGTTCGAGTGGCATGAATTTACCCTTTCATGACGATCCCCCGTCAAGAGCTGATCATTCGAGCAAGGCGCGCCCGGTCAAACGCAGGAACACATCCTCCAATGTAGACAGGCGATAAATAACCTCCTGGCAGCAGCCCAGGTCGAACTTCTGACGGAGATCATCAACGTTGTCAGCATACACGTAAAGAATGTCGCCTACCTTCTCTGTAAGCACGTTGTCGCCTGTCAGCCGGGCCTGGAGCCCCTGGAGGTCGAGTTCTGTGCCGCGAATCTCTAAAACCTGTCCAGGCAAGTGCTCCCTGATCAGCTCGGACGGTGCGCCTTCAGCCAGTATTTGCCCGTCGTTCATGATGACCAGTCGGTCGCACAGTTGGGCTGCCTCGTCCATGTAGTGGGTGGTCAGTATCATTGTCGTCCCCTCATCGCGGAGCTGTCGCAGTTTCTGCCAGACGAGATGGCGCGCCTGAGGGTCCAGGCCGGTCGTCGGTTCGTCCAGAATGAGCAGCAGCGGGCGGTTTAGCATCGCCCGGCCGATGAGGAGGCGTCGTTTCATGCCGCCGGACAATTCACGGATTGGGCTGTGGCGTCGTTCCCACAGTTGCCAAAACTCCAGTTGCTCCTGCGCACGCTGAAGCGCCAGTTTGCGTGGCATATCGAAGTAGCGAGCGTAGACCAACAGGTTCTTCAGCACATCCATGTCCTCATCGAGATTGTCTTCCTGAGGGACGACGCCTATCTGGTATTTGATGCGTCGGATGTTCTGGGTCACCGGCGTTCCAAGCACGGACAGATAGCCTTCGGTGATCGGGCTGAAGCCATAGATCATGCGCATCGTTGTGCTCTTGCCAGCTCCGTTCGGGCCGAGGAAACCGAAACATTCGCCCCGGTAAATATCGAAATCTATCCCGCGGACGGCTGGATTGCCATTGTAGACCTTGACCAGCCCCCTTGCCTCAACCACTTTTTCGTGCAAGTTTGTCCTCAAATCCACAATCAAACCGGAGTATATGGTTACAGTCCGAATAATTGCTGGGCGTTCTCGCGCAAAATCATCCGCCCGAAGGTCGCTGCCTCTTCTTCGGAGTAGAGCCCGACCCTGACCTTATCGCTGAGCACCTTCGACACGACCTGCCGGGCCATGGTGGCGTGGCCGTAGGCACCTTCGACAATAATAAAGTCTCCGCCGAAAGCCAGAATCTTGCTGACCGGAATGGTTTCCAGCCATTCATGCAGTATCTGCGCAGCCAAAGTGGGAGAGATGATCGGGACCCAGCACAAATCAGCATACACATTGGGGAAATTCTTGGCCAGCGTAGACAATTCATGATGATAGGGATAGCCGGCGTGGAACAGGTCGAATTTTGCATTCGGATAGCGAATGAACAGATTGACCAGGTGGGTGGGCCGACTGTTGGCGATGAGGTTGCCGTTGCCTTCTTGCAAGCCTGTGTGAATCTGGATGGGCCGACGGTGCTCGATGGCCTGTCGGATGACCTGATGCATCATGTAGTCCTGAAATGGCTTGGCCTCTTCCCAAGACAGCCTTTGCACAGTGTGTCGGAAAAGCCGGTTAAACACTTGCTCGGCATCGTGCTGAGTGACGTCATCGTACTGGATGATACGTTGATAGGCGAGCCCCGTTTTCACCGCGATCATGCCATCTTGTACCTTGCGGGCCATATCTGCTTCCAGTGCTTTGACCAGGTCGTTCAGCGAGTGGATAGCCATGTCCGTTTCATATTCCAACCTCTGCACGTCTATGAGGTCGCGTATATCCACGAATCGGTCGAAGCGGATGGAAGGCGCAAAGAGGCTGCGGTCAACGTCCGTGCCGCCGCAGTCTAACACACTCAGGTCAATGCGGGCGCGTTCCTTGAGCACATAATGATACCAGCCCTTCTTTTTGGAGTCTTGCAAAGCCACCGAGAGCGCCTCAACTGTCTTCTCGTTCAGGTCGCCTATGCCGAACAAATCTCTGATGGCCGTCAAAACGCAGCGGGCATAGCCGGTATTGCGCACACGGGCCCAAAACGGGGCGAACCTGCGCCATTTTTCCAGTAAAGTAGGCTGATGGTCTGGCAGTCGTTCAGGGAAGGGATAGCCGGGGTCGCGGGGATAGATGGCGCTGCGCAGTGCGTCGCGCATCGCGCGGCCTGGCGCGCGGATCGCCTCGAGTTCATCCAGAGGCATCCCGGCTGAAACCAGGTCGCTGCTGAGATAATGGGGCATGAAGTAGGTGAAGTCCAGCGTCTCTGCCATCCGCACCCGTTCGTCAACGATGTGCTCGTGAGTGTCGAACAACCTGATGCCATCAATAACTTCGGCCATTGTGGATTGCAACTGATCTCGCGTCATGATAGTATCCCTCTGAGACTTAATAATCTCGAACAGGTCGCCTCCGGATGAGGCCCCGGCTATGTTGTCCCATTGCCAATCTATCCAGTTGCTCATCATGTAGCATCACCCTTGAAAGCTATCTGAACACTCTTGGCAGACCGCAGGCTCCAACTGGCAGCCGGACAAGTCAGACGGCCAGGCTACCGGGCCATCTGTCGAGACCTCGGCGGAGACGAGCAAAGGCCCTCTCGCCTCCGCCGAATCGTCGGGGGAATGCCGGTTACTTGCGGGCCAGAGTCTCGCGACAGGCGGCCACGATGTCGCCGACACTCAGCCCATATTTGTCCAACAGTTCGAAGAATTGCGCCGATTCAGAGAATCGGTCCTGGATTCCTACCCGCTTCATGGGTACCGGTGCACGCTCGACCAACACCTCAGCGACCGCGCTGCCCAAACCGCCATAGATGTTGTGCTCTTCGGCGGTCACAATGGCTCCAGTCTGGCGCGCGGCTTCCACGATTAACGCTTCATCGATCGGCTTGAGACTGGGCATGGCAATAACCTGGCACTCAATGCCATCAGTCGCCAGTTCGTCAGCGGCGTCCAGGGCGCGAGAAACCATGACACCGATGGCAATGATGGCCAGGTCTTTGCCCTCCCTGAGCCGATAGCCCTTGCCGACCTCGACCTTGCCCGGCTTGCCTTCCACGTACGGCACCGGATTCCGAGACATGCGCAGGAAAACCGGTCCGGGCGTCTCAATTGTCGTCCGCAGCGCGGCCTTGGTTTCCTCCGCATCACATGGGACGAGGATGGTGATGTTGGGGATGGAACGGATGATGCCCAGGTCTTCAATGGCGTGATGGGTGGGGCCTTCCGGGCCAGCGGAATAGCCTCCGTAGTGCGCCATGATCTTCACATTGTTCTTGGCGTAGGCTACCTGCTGACGGGTCTGATCCAGAGCGCGCAAAGAAAGCAACATGCTGAAGCTGCACACCAGTGGAATCATGCCACAGGATGCCATGCCAGCCGCTATGGACATCATGTTTTGCTCGGCGATGCCGACATTGACGAACCGCTCCGGATATTTGCTCCCGAACTTGATGCTGCGCGTAGATTTCGAGACGTCGGCATCCAGGACGACGATGTTATAACCTTCCTCGTACAGCTCGATGGCTGCGTCGGCGAAGGCTTCTCGCATGGCGATATTTTCCAGCGGTCTCATTCTGCCAATACCTCCTGCAGTGCTTCGGGCAACCTCTTCGGGTCGCTCACGCCGTGCCATTCACACGTGTTTTCCATGAAACTGACACCTTTGCCCTTGACCGTGTGGGCGATGATAATACACGGCCTGCCTCGCACCGCCAGAGCCTGATCGAAAGCCGCCAAAAGTTCCCTCACGCTGTGCCCATCACATTCAAGCGTTTCCCAGCCGAAGGCGCGCCACTTTTCCGGTACCGGGGCGATCTCCATGATCTGGTGTGTCGGCCCGTCCAACTGGACATCGTTATAATCCAGGATAGCGGTCAGATTATCAACTTTGAAATGAGCAGCGGCCATGGCCGCCTCCCAAATCTGTCCTTCTTGGATCTCCCCATCGCCCAGCAGGGTGTAGACATGATAGGACTTGTTCTGCATCTTGGCCGCCAAGGCCATGCCCAGCGCCGCAGAGAGGCCCATACCCAACGAGCCAGCCGTCATGTCCACGCCAGGCACTTTGCGCATATCTGGATGGCCTTGAAGAATGCCACCCTTTTGCCGGAAAAGTTTCAGCTCATCTCGGGAGAAGAAGCCGCGTTCGCACAGAGCGGCGTACCAGGCCGCTGTCCCGTGTCCCTTGGATAGGACAAAGCGGTCGCGGTCCTCCCATGAGGGTTGCGCAGGGTCAACGCGCAACACTTTGAAGTACAGCACTGACATAATCTCTGCGGCGGATAACGCACCGCCAGGGTGACCCGATCCGGCATTGGCAATCATTTCCATAGACAGGCACCGGATCGTTTTGGCCTGCCTCTCCAGCGAGGCGATCAGCTCTTGTTGTTGCATGGTTCTTCGCTCCTTTTCAGTAACGTATGTCGCGAAACGGGTTCGTGACTTTGGCATCGGACAAACGAATGATAGCACGAAATCGCAGGTTTGCAAACTCAAATGGAATCGAAACCACATTTGACATTTGGCGCAAAATGGATATAATAGAAGTGAGAACGATTACACATACATCGGGCTCAATCAACCGAAGTCTAAACCACAGTCCATTGTCTGTCGTATCGGCGGCAGGGAACCTCAAATCAAGATGGTCTTGACAAAAACAGTTTTATCTGGTATAATTAGTTTGTTGACGCAACAAACTAAATGGCTCAGGACGGTTTCCCTGCCAGACGGCTGGCGATCATGTACATTAGAGGAGACCGACTCATGGGCTTGAAGTTGGACCTTCCCAAAATCTCAACTCACCTGGGCTACTTTGGAACGGGAGCCGACCGCTACAATCCCGGCGGCTATAAGCCGGCGGCTTCTCCACGAGAGCGCGTTCTGGCGGCTGCGAGCGTAGAAGGCCTTCGCGGGGTAGAACTGCACTACCCGATGATGTTTGTACACAGCGACCCGGTGGAGATGAGGCGATTCCTGGAAGAGACCAACGTGGCCTGCTCAATTGTTTCGGTTAGCGTGTGGGACGATGCCAGTTGGAGCATGGGTTCATTGTGTCACCCCGATATCGGGGTCAGGCGGCGTGCGGTCGAAACCATTATCACTGGAGTGGCCGTGTCCAGGACGTTGGGCGCGAACAAGATCAACCTGTGGCTCGGACAAGACGGGTTCGATTATCCATTTCAGGTCAACTACCGCGCCGCAATTGACTGGCTGGTGGACGGGCTGAAGGAAATCGCTTCTGCTGACCCAGAGGTGCGGGTCTGTCTCGAATATAAGCCCAAAGAGCCACGGACGCACCTGACGGTCAACACGGTCTCCAAGGTGCTGTGGCTCGCCGACAAAGTTGGCCTGCCCAATATTGGTTGCCTGTTGGATGTGGGGCACGCTTTTCTCGCATACGAGAACCCGGCTGAATCAGCGGTCTTGCTCCACCGTGAAGGCCGGCTGTTCCATCTGCATTTCAACGACAACTACGGCGATTGGGACTGGGACATGCTTCCCGCTTCCGTCCGCTTTTGGGAGAACGTCGAATTGATGTTCTGGTTGCAGGAAATCGGTTATGATGACTGGCTGTCCATTGACCTCCATACGCCCCGCGCCGACAGCGTTAAGGCTTGCCAGCAAAGTGTTGACCACATCAGGCGATTGTGGGCGTTAGCCGGCCAACTGTCTCGCGATCAAATCAAGCGGAATTTCGCGGTGACCGATTATCCTGAGAACCTCAGGGTGGTCATGGACAGGGTCTTTGAAGCACTTTGAAAGGAGGTGATCGGTCGGGAGTAGGCATAGGTATTGAAACAGGTGAATTTGTCGTTTGACGGAAGCCGTATTGTCAGGTAAACTAGCCATGAGACGTAGGCCAACTTGATTCACTTTTCTGAAGGAGGGAAAGTAGAAATGAGGAACAAGGCTCTCTTGATTGTCAGTCTGTTGGTTGTGTTGTCCATGTTGATCGTGCCGGTGGTTATGGCCGCCGACCCGCAGGAGAATCCCTATCGCCCGAACGAACTGTTCCAGGCGGTAGCGGACCTGAAAAAAGCCACTGAAGGGAAGACCCCGCCTGCCGGTGCGAAGTTTGCTTTGTTGACCAACGCAGTGGCCCCGTTCTGGACGGCAGCGCAGATCGGCGCGGCCCGCGCCTCAGCCGAGATCAACGTGCCCATCACCTTCCAGGCACCGACGGCCGCCGAGAAACTGTCGCAGCAGCTCTCCATGCTGGAAACCTTCGTGAATGATAAGTATGACGCCATTACCTTCTCCTCGATTGACCGTACAGCACCAAAGGACATCGTTCAGAGAGCAGTGGATAATGGCATCCATGTCATCTGCACAGATTCCGATGCCACTGGCTCGGCCCGCTACATGTATATCGGCATGTCCGACTATGATGCTGGGCGCGAGGCTGGCAAAGCTGCTTTGGAGATCATCGGCAAAGGCAAGGTGGTTGGCCTTGTCGGTTATGCTACTGCTCAGAACGCACAAGACCGCATCCGCGGTGTGCAGGATGTCCTGAAAGGTACCGAGCTCGAGTTGGTTGAGGTGTTGCTGGATGACCTGAAGCCGGAAGTCGCTTTGAGCAACGCCCAGACCGCTATGCAGAAGTACCCTGACCTGGCGGGCTTCATCACCTTCTATTCCTACGATGGCCCGATGGCTGGTCAAGCTGTCAGCCAGGCCGGGATGGCCGGCAAGGTCAAGATCGTTGCCTTCGACGCTGAGCCGGAGACCCAGCGTCTGATGAGCGAAGGTGTCGTCCAGGCCATGATCGGTCAGCGCGTGTACTTCTATGGCTATCTCAGCGGCTACGTGATGTATGCTCTGAGCATCTTGGGCAAGGACGAGACCATGAAAGTGCTCGAGCCTTACCTGTCCGAGTGGCCAACGGCTGACATTCCGGGTGTGCCCGCCGGCTCTGAAGGCAAGATTCACCTGAACACCGGTGTAGATGTCATTAAAGCGGACACTTTCGACCTCTACAAGGCATATCTGGAGTCCATAGGTATTCCGTCCCAGTAATCTGTGGTAACGGTGTGGTCTCCCTCCTGCTCTATGGAGGGAGACCACCGTCCAGGTGGGTTAACAAGACAGTCGGGTTCAAGTCCGTTGTTGGCGACGCAGCCCTTTACGCCGCGCGATGAAGAGAGGTTTGAAGGCAATTATCAAAAAGAATAGGAATATCGTGTATTATGGATGTTGAGCCTTTGTTGCGGATGGAAGGCATTTCCAAAAGCTTCCCAGGGGTGCAGGCTCTGGACAATGTAGACTTCGAGGTGTATCCCGGCGAGATTCTGGGATTTGTGGGCGAGAATGGCGCTGGCAAGTCCACGCTGGTCAAGATTATCGCTGGTGTGTACTCCAAGGACCAGGGCACCGTCTACTTTCGTGGGCAGCAAGTGGAGATTCACAGCCCACAGGAAGCGCGGAGAATGGGCATCAGTACCATTCACCAGGAGCTTGCATTGGTTCCCCACTTGAGTGTGGCGGAGAATGTCTTCCTTAACCGCGAAGAGATCAAAGTGCCCGCCATTGGTATGGTAGATTTCAAAACGATGAACCAGAAGGCCGAGGAAATTCTGAAGAGCCTGGGAGTGGAGATTTCGGGCAAGCGCCTGGTTAAAGAACTCACGGTGGCCGCCCAGCAGATGGTGGAGATTGCCAAGGCGCTGTCCATGAACGCCAGCCTGATCCTCATGGATGAGCCAACTTCCTCCCTGTCCAGCAAGGAAGTTGATGCGCTGTTTGACGCGATGCAGCGACTGAAAGGAAGAGGAGTCTCGGTCGTGTTCATCAGCCATCGTTTGGAGGAGGTCCGTCGCGTTGTTGACCGCGTCATCGTGATGCGCGACGGGCGACGGGTAGGCACCTTGCCCATCGCCGAAGCCACCGAAGAGAAGATCATCCGCCTGATGGTCGGCCGTGAGGTGGGGCTGTTTCCAAAAGAGCGGGCCCAAATCGGACAGCCTGTCCTGGAGGTGCGTGGTATATCCGGCGAGAACGGCGTGCGAAACGTCAGTTTTGCCCTGCACAAAGGTGAGATTCTTGGTCTCGCCGGTCTGATGGGCGCCGGACGGACCGAGGTAGCGCGTTTGATCTGTGGCGCAGACCGCTTAACCGAAGGAGCTATCTTCATCGAGGGCCGGAAAGTGGACATTAACACGCCGGCCGATGCAGTCCGACATGGCATCGGTTGGGTGCCTGAGGACCGCAAGCAGCATGGCCTGGTGCTGGGCATGACCGTCCGCGACAACATGACCATGGCTATCCTGAAACGCATTTCGGGACTGTTGGGCAACATCAGTCGCAAGAAAGAAAATGATATTTCTAAGCACTACGTGAATGCTCTGTCTGTAGTCACTCCCAGTCTGACGCAGACGGTCAAGAACCTGAGCGGTGGCAACCAGCAGAAAGTGGTGTTGGCCAAATGGTTGAGTACGGAGCCCAAGGTGCTCATTATGGACGAACCAACCCGTGGTATAGACGTGGGGGCTAAAGCAGAGGTCCACGCTCTGATGAGTCGCCTCGCCCAGCAGGGCATTGGTATCTTGATGATTTCTTCAGAGATGCCGGAGATCATTGGGATGAGCGACCGGGTCATTGTCATGTGTCAGGGCCGGGTGACAGGTGAATTCAGTAGAGACGAATTCGACCAGGAAAAAATCATGACGTGTGCCACTCAGTTCTTGACAGTTGATGCCATTGACAAACAGGCAGCGGTGGTGAACGTCAATCCAGAACCGGCCGTGGGGTAGTCTTCCTCTTTTCGTTTGGAGGTTATGAAAGTATGAACAAAGTTTCGACAACTAAGTCGTCTGGCGCAGCGGTGGTCCGGCCTCAAGGCGGCCTCGTAGATCTGGTCAAGCGGCTCATGCGTATCACGGAGCTGATGATTTTGGTTGCCGTCATCGCCCTGATTGTGATTGGCGCCATCGTCAACCCCAACTTTCTGCACGTAGAAAACCTGAAGATCATGACCCGTGATACGGCGATCCTGGCTATTGCCGCCATTGGCGTTGGGTTCACAATTCTAACCGCCGGCATTGACCTGTCTATTGGTTCAATGGTAGCTGTCGGCGGCGTGATGCTCGCCTACTTTATGATGAATTGGCAACTCCCCATGGTGATCAGCATCGCTCTGGTTTACATTATCGCTTTAGTGGTTGGCACCATTCACGGGCTCTTTGTGACCAAGCTGAGAATGCACGGTTTCTTGATCACTCTGGTCAGCATGGGTGTGGCCCGCGGCGCCATGCTGGTCATCACCAATGCTTTCCCAATCACTGGCCTGCCACGCTCATTCACTTTCATTGGTCAGGGCTATGTGTTCGACCTGATCCCCATTCCGGTCATCATCTGTCTGGCCATCGCAGCCATCACGTACTACTTGCTGCGATTCTCGTACATCGGGCGGCAGATATATGCCGCGGGTGGAAACATCGAAGCGGCGCGTCTTTCCGGCATCAACGTGGACGCCCGCATCACCTTGTGCTATATTGTCTCCGTTCTCTGCGCCGTGACGGTTGGCCTGATCCAGGCGGCGCGCATGAGCATGGGCCATCCTGGCACAGGTGAGGGCTATGAGCTGTTGGCTATCGCGGCCTGCATCTTGGGCGGCGTGAGCTTCATGGGCGGCGAAGGTGGCATCATTGGCATCATGATCGGCGCGACGATGATCGGTGTGTTGCAGAACGAGATGGTGATGCTCAACATCAACCCCTACTGGCACAAGATTGTGATCAACCTGGTTCTTTTAGCAGCCATCACCATTGACTATGCGCGGCGACGACAACGCACCTGATTCATGAAACAAAAGACCTGCCAGGCCTCCGAGACCCGGCAGGTCTTTTTATTGGTCCTCTATCCCTTGTAATTCGTTTCCAGCCCCATGCCGACCAGTACATCGTTCAATTGCTTGAGCTTGTCCGGGGCGAGCGGCCCTACCGGAGCGCGGCATCTGCCTGCTTCGATGCCAATCAGGTTCAGCGCTTCTTTGATGACATACGGGAAAGTCCCCAGCTCAAAAGCCAGGCGCAACGGAGCCAGGGCGCGCTGTGCTTGCAGGGAACGTTTCAGGTCGCCAGCCACAAACGCCTCGTATATTTCTACCGGGATGGACGGCTTGACATTGGCCGAAGCGGCAATGGAGCCCTTCGCGCCGTAGAGCAGCCCGCCGTAGATCAGGGTATCGCGTCCCATCAACACATGAAAATCATCGCCGGTCAATCGGATATACTCAGCCGCCAGGGTCAAATCGCCGCTCGAATCCTTGATGCCGACAATGTTGTCTACTTCCGCCAGTTTGGCGACTGTGCCGGCGGCCAGGTTGACGCCGGTGCGCCCGGGATTGTTGTACAGCAGGATGGGCAGGCTGGTTGATTTCGCGATGTCGGTGTAGAACTGAATCAGTTCGTTCTGATTAGGCTGAATGAAGAACGGTGTCAAAATGGAGACAGCATCAACACCCACCTCCTCCGCCATTTGGGTCAGCATCACGGCTTCACGGGTGGTGATGGCGCCCGTCCCACCATAGACCGGCACGCGGCCGCGGGTTTCGTCAACCACAATTTCGAGCACCTGCCGCTTCTCTTCCGGGCTCAGAGCCCAGAATTCGCCCTGACTGCCGACGGCGAAAAGGCCGTGCACGCCGCCGTCAATCAGATAGTTGGTCAGTTGGCGAAGCGACTTTTCATTAACCTTATCGTCCTGAGTAAAGGGCGTGACCATCGCCGGGATGATCCCCTTCGGAACGAAATTCCTGGACATTTTCTCTTTCTCCTTGTCTATAAGTCTGTGGGCTGCTGGCTACATCCGGCTGCGCAGTGCCTCGCGCAGGTCATCGTCCTGAACGGAATCCACATCGATCAGGTCGCGCACGCCGGGAAAATCCAGAGCAGGGCGGACGACGCTTTCGGGCAGGGCGCGAATGATTTGGGCGAAAGGCGGATGCGCAACGAGTGAAATCTGCTGCAATATTTTGCGTGACTCTTGTTGCGACTGTTTCCTCTCCGGCGGATAACCACAGCCGCTTTCGACGCTGAAGAGCTTCTCAAAAATGAATTGCAAGTTGACATCTCCGGCCCAGCCATATCCCTGATTGAGGGCGAGAGAGATACAGTTGCCCCCGTTGATTTGCATGAACAGCCAGGCATCAAGCGCGTTCAGGATGTGGCCGCAAAAGACGCCAGGATATTGCATGACCGCGTTGAGGAAACCTTGTCCGGTGCCGCACCCGCCAACGACGAAATCGGCCCGCTTGAGATTAAGCAAAATCGCCGCGATGAGGCCGGTGTGAATATAAGTCAATTCAGGCGAGCCGCCTTTCTGTTTCATGCCAGCATTGATAATGTCGTGTTGACCACACGCCTGCAAGGCAGCGATAATGGCTGCGTTCTTGTCGCCGGCGCTGGTTTCGCTGACTACTGCAATTTTCATGGTGTCTCACTCCTCTCTATGGGAAACTCTCGTTTGAGCTGCTCTCGATACTTCTGCCGCAACTCGTTCAAAAGCGCTATGTGCGATGGGCTGGCGTAATCCGGATAGGTCCACTCCCACGCTTCAAATGAGCCTTTGCGGTAGCGCAAAGTCACTTCGGCAAAAATGCCCTGTCCAATGTAGATGCGGTGGGCCTGATCTTTGGTGGTCGCCAGCACAAATTTGCCCAGCGCGATATAGCCTGGGTCAATATTGACCTGACGCCGCCCCATCTGACTCCAACGCATCTCCAGCGCGTTGGTGAGGTTCTTAACCGACGCCAGGTCAGCCATATCGCGCAGCGGCTTAAAGGTTACTATTTCACGTTGCAAGCCAGGTCCGAACTCAGCTTCATAATAGTCGGTATCGTTAAAAGGCAAGAGGGGACTGACGTAATCAATGTCACCCAACTCGTGTTCCAGAGCCCGTCTGACTTCCGGCAACAGCTCAAGCCTGGCAGTCAACAGGCTGGCGATGAACTTGACAGGCTGACGCCGACGGACCTGGCCCATAGACTCAATGCAGCCACGCCTGCCAATCGATGGGTTTCAGGCGGCCATCGGGCAAGAAGCTCATCTCTTCTGGCTCGGTCACGACTTTGACCCCTTCCTTCTGCCTGACCTCCTCCAAAAGCGACTCTGAGACTTGCAAGTGGCCGAGGTGCAGGGTGTCCCATATCCTGACCACCCGTGCTCGCTCAGGCGGAGTCCCGCCCAGCAGTCGCAGGGCCAGGTCAACGACTTCCTTCTCATTGGCCATGGTCACAGGGATCTTGCCGCGCTCGGGGAATCCCGAAGTGATCACATTGGCGTAGAACGCTTCCATGTCGATTTTGTCCACGAGTCGCTTGATGGTGAAGTCCGCCAGACCCAGGCCGGCGGCGTTGCCGTGTGCCCCTTCCGTCAGGTCGAAGACAGCCAGCCATTTGACTCGCGGCTTCTCAAACTCAGGTTCGCCCCGGATAGCCATGCGGCCAATCACATTGGTGTCCATGCCGCTGCCGCTGATCTCTTTGCCCATCCGCTCGACGAGCAGCAGGTCAATATCGTCAATGGGCAGGCGGGCCATATACGAAATGGCCTTTTTCAGCAGTTCCGCCTCGGTTTGCTCGATTTCCTGCGGCGGAATGGCCTGTATGATGGTCGTCTGTTCCAGGCCGTCTTCAACAAGGGCCAGACCAAACAGCACCGGCGCCTTTTCAATGACCATGCGTGCCACCTCCGGCAGCAACACGCGCAGGCCGTATGTCCCGTAGGAATGGATAGCCAACGCCTGCTCATGCTTACCCAGGCCGATGACCAACATTTTCATCAAACCGCTTTCGATATGGGAGGTAAAGTCGGTGTGCTTCTTTACGCGGTTTATGGCGATGGTGGCAGCAGCCTCGCTGGCATACTTGTCAATATAGACCGGGATGCCGTGCTTGGTCACGCCAACCTGCACCACTTCCATCGAGGACAAGATTGGCGCGCCCATGGCTTCTTCGGTGATGCCGTAGCTCTCGATGACTTCTCTCTGTCCTTCGGCGGTGGCCCCGCCATGGCTGCCCATCGTTGGTACCAGGAATGGTTCCCAACCAAGGGCCTTAACCTCTTCTACAACTGTGCGGATGACCGTGGCGATGTTTGCCACTCCCCGACTCCCACACGTGATGGCGATGCGGCTGCCTGGCGGCAGCTTGCCAGCCAGGTTCAGTCGCGCGATCTCGCGGCGCACGGTCCCTGGAATATCTTTGATCGGGTTGGAATAAAGCGGTTGCGAAATGATGCTCATTTTGGGATATGCCATTGGAGCAAAGTCCTCCTTGCTTTAAGGAAATATGAGAAGAATATCCTGGAATTACTCAAACCCCAGGCCGCGTTCTTTCAGGCTGACGTAGCGGTGCTGGCCGATGATCAGATGGTCCAGAACGTCAATGTCCAGCATCTCCCCCGCTTTCACGATCTGGCGAGTCACCTGCACATCCTCCGGCGAAGGAGTCGGGTCGCCAGAGGGGTGATTATGGGCGACGATAATGGCGGCGCAATTGGCCCTCACGGCCTCGCGAAACAGCTCGGCCACGCGCAAGTGATTGGCGTTGAGCGAACCAACATACAGCGTATGGACGCGAATGACTCGATTCTTGGTATCGAGCATCAGTGTTCTGAGTTGCTCCTGCTCCAGCAGGCTCATCTCTGCCTGAATGAGGTTCGCCGCGTCTCCAGGCGAACGAACCTGCGGCCTGGACTCAGGGGAAGTCGCCACCAAACGCCGCCCCAGTTCAAGAGCTGCTTTGATTTGAGTGACTTTCGCTTTGCCCAGGCCCTTGACCTGGCACAGCTCGTCGAAATTGGCGCGGGCCAACCCCTCCAGGCCACCATACTGAGCCAGCAAGCGGCTGGCCAGTTGAAGGACATTTTCATTGACCAGGCCGGTGCGAAGCAGAATCGCCAGCAGCTCGGCATTAGACAACGCCGATGCTCCGTGATACTCCAGCCGTTCGCGGGGGCGTTCCCCCTCCGGCATGTCGTGAATGGTCAGGCGGTATTCGACCATCTCAGCAGATGACATCGCAGTCTCCGGAAGAAGTTACAGTGGCGCAAGGTTGACAAGCCTTCAGATCAAGATATCTTCGATGACACTCAGGCGCACGTCCCGAAGCTGTCTGGATCAACATCCGCACTTATTATACACTGAGTTCAGGTTGTGGTCAATGAGGACGCGCCTCCACAATGCTTCATTCTGGCGGTCTGCTGAGATGTGTTGCACAGACGGCCGGGGGACGTACTTGCTACGTCCCCCGGCTGCACACTACATGCGGATTGACTATGGAAAGGTTATGATGCTCTGCCTGAAGCCCGCTGGAAGAACCTGAGAGGGTTCACCATGGCGACCACGGCGGCTGCCATGACTGTCAGAAGGATGATGAGCACGCGGCTCAAGGCTCCGCTTTCGGCTGTGTTTGCCGGGGCACCGCTCAGCCTTGTTTCGGCCTCGAGTGCGGCGATGCCATCCCAACTTGCCCGGAACACACCTTGCTCAGTGCCCAATAACACCTGACCGTACTGGCCCGGCGCCTGAAGTAACTTATGGATTCGACCGGTGAGTGGAGAATCACCTTCCAGTTTTTGCCAGGAATTGCCTCCGTCGCTGCTCATGTACAGGCCCAATGGCAATTCATGAGCCTGGCCGGTACCCAAAATGTAGCTCGGCGTGGCGTAGACCAGGTATGGATCGTGCGTGTCAACCTCAATGCTTCTGACCGAAAGAGCTACACCTGGAGTCAGACCCAGGCCATCGCCGATGGCCTGCCAGGTCTGGCCGCCGTCTTCACTGCGATACGCTCCCATGGATGCCGTACCGGCATACAGGATTTGGCGGTTGCTGGGGGCTATCGCCAGGGTAACGGCCTGTTCAGGCAATGTCGTGACTCGCTCCCAGCTCTCACCCGCGTCCCGGCTTTCAAACAGGCCCCGAGAGGTGACAGCATACAGGCTGTGAACATCCTGCGGCGCAATCACTATCTCATCCACTCTGGCGCCATAAAGTTCATGACCGAGCGAGACCAAAGTGGTGCCTTTGTCCGAAAGCCGATAAATGCCTTGCCCATCAGTCCCAACGTAAAGTACATCCGCATTGTCCCGGGCGACGGCCAAAGAAGTGACGGCAGGTATCCTGCCCGATGCGTTGGCCGGCAGGCTCAGCGGCGTTTTGCTCCAACTGCGTCCGCCATCACTTGAGACATACAGGCTGTTCTCGCCCAGTACCGCCGAACCACCAGCCGTGCCGGCATATACTATCCTGGGGTTGGACGCGCTCACCGCCAAGGTGTTAACCCGTTTGTCCAGGTCGCGGCTCACCAACTCCCAGCTCTGCCCACCGTCGGTGCTGCGGTAGAACCCGCTTCTCTCCGGGTCGTCTACCTGTGCGTAAATGGTAGAAGCGGCCGGAGCGGTTAACGCCGTCACGTTGACGTTGGTCAGTTCAGTACGAGCGGAACCCTCGTCGCCGCCCACCGCCAGAAATACGATTAACCCCAGAACAACAATTCCCGCCAACGCAGTGCCTTTGATTAACACAATGGTTAGCTTTTTCATGTTATTCACCTCCTTACCCTGAAGCCCTATGTACCCGCACAAGGCTTTAGAGTGATAATGCGAACATGCGTGCTCTACATTTACAGTTCTATTATAATCAGGCTGCTATCGCCTGACATCAGCCGCCTTGCGTATTTGGCCAAGTCAGATATGCGTATTTCGGGCGCGGCAAGGGGTAGGCATTTTCGCTTAAGTGTGCTGTTCTGTTGTCGTGAGATTCAGCGCGGCGGGGGCTATGCTGCTGATGCGCCATGAAACACCACCGGGTGTCGCGGGCTGGGAGCCCGGCTGTCAGGGTTGAACGACAGGGTGCAGGTCGTAGGTGGCAGTAGGCTGAATCAAATGCAAGGGGCTGACCAGACGCACCGTCCAGTCAACGGTATGGGCCAGGACGATGAGGTCCGCATCGTCCTGCCACTTTTCCTCTTCGGGGACCGTCAGGCGTACCTCAAAGGTTCCACCATCTCCGACGATGGTTCTGGCTACAGACGGAGCCTGTCCCAAGTCTGTGCCGGGCTCGACCAGGGCGATGATGGCTTCTTCGCCACGGGGCCAGCCTTGCCCTTTGACCGTCACTTCTTCGCCCAAAGCGATTTCCGACGGTTCGACGTGCAGTGCTGGAAACGTTATGGCTGCCGCTGACAGTGAAAGTCCGAAAGTCGGCGGAATGAAGCTCGGTGTCGCGGCAGAAGCTGTCGGCATCGACGCGAGGACGGCAGGCGGCAGTGGTACGATGATCGTTGCTCCCGGCGTGCTTTTGGGAGAGGGCGACTGAGCTGGCTTGGCCGCATAGGCCTGAGCGTGCACGATCATCGGAGTTTCCGCATCGGACGGCGAAGCCGCGGCCATGGGGAAGGCGGGTGGGGTAGACGGGTAAACGGTCGGCGTCATGGTGAGCTGTTCCCACCAGATCTCAGCGCGCGCATCGCCGCCAGCATTGTAGTATTCGACTTGCACGCGATAGTCTCCGCCGTCAAGAGACAGGTCTGCCGTGCGCAGTCCGGGCCCGGCATTTTGCCAGAGGTCAATGATGAGTGCATCGTCGAGCCAGACGCGCATCCCGTCGTCGGCATAGATGTAAAACCGATGTCTGCCTGGCTCAAATCGAACACGCCTGCTCCAGCGCACCGAGAAATCGTCGGGCCGTAGGCCCGGCGCCGGCGATTGGCTGCCCCAATTGAAGCGCACCTGCGGGTCATTACGCACCAGTGCCGGTTGGCCGGCCAGTCGGCTGTTGCTAAAGTATTCGCCCTTCCAATCTGGAAAGACTTCCAGTTTCTCCCACCACAATCGGGCCGATGCCTTGCCGTCCAATTCATAATACTCCACCCGCAGGCGGTGGACGCCTTCCCACAGGTAGACATCGGCCACATAGGTTGTGGTCGAGCCTTCATGCCACTGATCGATAACCACTCTATCATCTACCCACAGCCTGATCCCATCGTCAGCCCGCGCCAAGAACCTGTATACGCCTGCGGCAAACGTGACGTCGCGCGTCCAACGAACGGAGAATCTATCGGCTCCCAGCTTTTCGCCGGGTGAGCCTTCTCCCCAGTCGAAATCAATATCTCGGTCATCGCGTAGAAAGACTGGCGAACCACTCAGGGTTGGCCCGGCAAAGTACTCGCCGTACCAGTTCTGCGCTGGCAGGGGCGGCCAGGCAGCGACCGGCGGGGTGACGGCGGCTGCCGGTCGGTCGGTAAGCGAGGACGTCAGCTGAGCGAGGGTTGTCGGCTCCGGAGTCGTTGGCTTCGGCTCTAAACGGGACGCGAACGCATCCTGGATGACCTGAAAAATGGTCACGGCTTTGGCGCCCGACTGTTCAGCCCAGGCGATAACCTTTATCGCCCCGGCATGGGCCCATCGTTCCTCCTGCGGGAAAGTGAAGCTGACCTGAAATTGGCCCTGCTCGTTCACTACCGCGCCGGCGTAGGCAAAATCGTGTTGAGACACGCGAAAAGGGGCCTCCAGCGAAATAAAAACCACATCTCCGGCCGGCCATCCCTGTCCGCTGACCCGCACCGGCATTCCGGGGCCGCCACTGGATGGCTCAACGGAGATGCGGACATTGGCCGCCATGCGGGTTGCGGTCGGAAGCTGAGCGACAACCTGCTGTCTGAGATACCAGATGCCCAGCACGCCGATAGAGAGCAAGCTGAAAAACAGGAAAAGTCCTATGACCACATAGGGCCAGTAGGACGTGAGGTTGAGTAAACGATTGAAGAAACTGTTCCCCCTGTCATCTGCAAACACTGACTCTATTGCCCTCCAGCCGCTGATGGCTGCCCGCTTGGAGCGCGAAGGTCATGCCATTACCCTTTCATCATTATACACTGAGCTGTTCCAAAATACATCGGCTGGGATGCCTAACCGTTTGAGCACAACTGGCTCTCATGTTAGGCAAAATGGCGTAGATGAAAATGCCTACTCGGCCTCGTTCAACTTCGGGATATTCTCAGGCTTGTTTCAACACTTCAGGGTTCACCATTGATTTTGGCGCCTGCCCCCACAGCAGGAAGTCAGCGATCAGACGGTGCCCGGCTCGAAAGTAGTCCAGCACACCTTCTGTACTGTACCCGGCAACGTGAGGTGTAAGCACCACGTTGTCCAGGGCCAGCAGTGGGCTGTCTGAAGGAATGGGTTCATTGGCGAAGACATCCAGGGCCGCGGCGCGGATTTGACCTGTGCGTAACGCTGTAACCAGCGCACCTTCATCTACCAGAGCCCCTCGGGCGGTGTTGACCAGAACAGCGGAGGTTTTCATTTTCGAGAAAGCAGCCGCATCGAACATCTGCCGCGTCTCCGGCGTGGCCGGTGCGTGGATGGAGATGATGTCAGCACGCTGTAGCAATTCGTCAAAACTGACCAATTCAATGCCGTATTTGGCCGCCAAAGCGGGGTCTAAATATGGGTCGTAACCGATGTAAGTCAGGCCAAAGCCCGCCGATTTTTGTACCACCCGTCGAGCTATGTCGCCACAGCCCACTAGGCCCAGAACCTGTCCGCGCAGGCGAACGGTTGGGCGTGAGATCTGTGGCGCCCAACGGCCGGAACGCATGGCTGCCGTTTGCGGGACCAGATAGCGGAGACAGGCCAACATGAGGGCAATTGTGTGATCCGAGACATCCTCAGCGATACTGGCGGGCATGTTGGCCACCAAGATCCCTCTGCGCGTCGCTTCGGCTACATCCACCATCTCGTATCCGACTCCCATTCGGACTACCAGTCCACAGTTCCTGAGCCGTTCGAACGATTGGGCAGTAACGGGATAGCGGCCGGCGCACACCAACATCGCGTCCGCGTCCGGCGCCAGGGCTGCATTCTCGGCCTCGCTGGCCCGTTCGTCCGCACGCACGAAACGTATGCCATCGCGTTGAAAGGCTTCCCTAAACCAGTCGGGCTCTTGATAAAGGGGGTTTCTGGTTGCTATGTATAGGACCGTCTTTTGTTGATTCACGGATTGGCCTCCAAGATATTGTACGAAGTGGTGGATTATTCACATCTGGCGCTAGCCGATAGTTCGCCAGAACACTCTCAGCAAAGTTGGGACGTGCAAAAGCATGTTCGCATAGCTGGCGTTAGCCATAGGACAGTAGCACTCACCCGCTCGGATGCTTCGGCGCAGCTGCTCGGCCCGCGCCCCAAACCAAATGGGGCGCAGGTCATAACCCGTTTCGCGCAGATTGCCGATGGGTTCGCCGCGGATGCAACACGTCCAGACATCGCCCTCGGGCGAGATGTGTCCTGAGGCCCAGCCGGCATAGCAGGGGATGACCTGCCGCTGCTCACGCAGCGTCCGCCTGGCGAGATCATAGTACCGCTGGCGAAATGCCTGTGTCACTTTGCTGATGCCACCAAATCTCTGGCGCCGCAACTGTCTCACCAGGAAGTCCACAGCCTGGTCATAATCTTCAAGCGGAGGGGCAATGTCCAGTCCGATCGTGTCGAGTTCAACTCGCGCCTCTGCTATTTCTGTGATGTATGAGTCCGGTTCCAGTTCGGTCAGGGCCTTATAGATGTCCGGGATATCACTCACATTGAACCGTGAGATCACCGTGTGCAGGCTCACAGTCAGATTGGGGTGATTGATGGCCTTCAAAGCACGATAGGTCCTCATCGCCCGTTCGTAGTTGCCGGGCACACCGCGGATGGCATCGTGTTGCCCACCCACGCCGTCCAGCGAAAGGTTCACTCCCAGTTTGCTGTCCGGCGTTTTGTGCAGAATCTCTTCGACTTTCACCGGGATCAGCTCGTTCAGCAGGCCGTTGGTCGGCAGGGTTATTACCGCCGGCCGACAATGGCGATAGGCGGCGGCGATGATGTCGGCCAGGTCGTGGCGCAGAAAAGGCTCGCCGCCGGTGAAAGTCAGATAGTAGGGTGCACGCCCTATGTTGGCGAAGATGCGGTCCCACTCTTCGAGAGAGAGCTCGTCAGCGTGTTTCTTCCACACGTTGCAGGTCTGGCACCGCGAGTTGCAGCGGTAACATACGCTGATGACCAGGCTGAAGGGCAGAAGCCTGGGCCAGTTCCAGCGCCTGAAGGTCATGTATAGAGGGACTCTTGCCAGCAGACCTAGAGTGTGCATAACCCGAACGCGGGCCGGACTTACTGGCCCAAGACCTCCTGGCGATACCAGCTCACAAACTGCTTCATTCCTGTCCGAATATCGGTGCGCGGCTCATAGCCCAGCAGTTCCCGTGCCTTGCGGATGTCGGCATTGGTCAAAGGCACATCGCCAGGCTGCGGCTGGGCCTGAACAATGCGGGCCGATTTCCCGACTTCCTGCTCCACAACGGAAATGAACTCTTTCAACGAGACCGTTTTGGAGTTGCCCAAATTGATGATCTCGAACGGTAGATCGGCGTCAAGGGCTGCGACCACGCCGGCGACCACATCGTCAATGTAAGTGTAATCACGCTGCGATGAGCCATCGCCAAACATGGTCAGTTCCTTGCCCTCGAATACCCAGCGGGTGAAAAGATAGGGGGCCATGTCGGGCCGGCCCTTGGGTCCGTACACGGTGAAGAAGCGCAACGAGGTGCAATTCATGCCGTACAAGTGATGATAGGTGTAGGTCAACAGCTCGCCGGCGCGTTTCGTGGCCGCGTAGGGTGAGATGGGGCAATCGACCGGGTCATCCTCGCGAAAAGGCGCGCGGCTTCGCGCGCCGTACACCGATGACGAAGAGGCAAACACAAAGTTCTGCACGCCGTGCCGTCTCGCCATTTCCAGCACGTTGGCCGTGCCGACCACGTTTACCGCGGCATATAACGCCGGCTGTTGGATGGAATAGCGCACGCCGGCCATCGCCGCGATATGGAGTACCTTGTCAATCCTCTCGCTGTGGAACACCCGGTTGAGGTCGTCCTCAGAACGGATGTCCCCTTCATAGAGGCGATAGTTTGGCCGGCCCAGAAACGGCGCGATGTTTTTCCTTTTGCGCTCGGGTGGGTAGTAATCGTTGAAGTTGTCAAGACATACCACTTCATCGCCGCGTTGCAGCAGGAATTCCGACACATGGCTGCCGATGAACCCGGCCCCGCCGGTGACCAATACTCTCATTGTGTGAGTAAATCAGCTCCCTTCCGTCATTCTGAGCTCCCCCACGGCGCGTGGGCGCGCCGCTCATGGGGGAAGAAACGCCGCCCGACTCCGTCATGCTGAGCCGAAGGCGAAGCATCTCGCGCTGGCAGGCGTTGAGATTCTTCGCTTCGCTCAGGATGACGGGACAGGGTAGTTTGTAGCGAAGCGAAGAATCTCGCTCGGCGTGTGAAGTTGAGATCCCTTGTTGCACAACCTCACGTGTTGTGAACATTACCCTTCATCACCGCGTACACCCAGCAGATAGCGGTGATGGGCCCACGCCAACTTGAGCCGCCACGGGATGCGCAGCCTGTCCAGCCAGGCGTAGCGCATCACTTTGTCGCGCAGGTCAGGGC
>DAOTYC010000035.1:0-15104 GCA_034435095.1 Anaerolineae bacterium
GACACACCCGTCCCAACCGACACGCCGTTGCCGACAGATACTCCGCGTCCGGCGCCCAGACCTACCGAGCCGCCCCCTCCGCCGCCTCCGGAACAGCCTGCCGCCCAGGAGCCAGCAGTGGGCGTGCATGGCATCACAGGCAAATTGGAGCTGCGTGACGGACGGACCGATTACGGTGTAGGAGAAGATGTCTGGTTCAGGTTCTCGGTAACCAATGTCAGCGGCGACGCTGTGCAGGCTTACTCCATCCTGGGGGTGGCAGCCAGTACGGGCCAATTTCAAAGCAGTTGGACTGGTAATAACCTGCGGTTGCCGCGTGGTGAAACACTGAATTGGGAGGACAAAATCGCGTTGGCCTCACCCGGCACCCATTCGCTGGTCCTGGCTATGTGTTTCTCCAAATTGTCCGAGTGTCAGGGGCCGCAAGGAGAATGGGAGAACATCTCTCCTCCGGTCATAGTTAATGTCCGTTGATAGATTGAAAGAAGAAAGTAGAAAGTAGAAAGTAGAAAGTAGAAAGGAGTCGTGCCATGAAAGCTGTTCGCATTCATGCTTTTGGAGGTCCGGAAGTATTGCGATACGAAGATGTCCCTCTGCCAGAACCCGGGGTCGGGGAAGCGCGCATCAAGATAGAAGCCATTGGCGTCAATTATATTGATACTTATCATCGCTCGGGCCTGTATCCCAGCAATCTGCCGTTCACACCTGGTATGGAGGCAGCCGGCGTGATAGACGAGCTGGGGCCAGGCGAAACACGGTTTCGGGTCGGCGACCGGGTGGCTTATTGCATGATCAAGGGAAGTTACGCCGAGTACGCTATCGCACCCTTGAACATGTTGGTGCCGCTGCCCGAAGGAGTTGATTCCAAACTGGCCGCTGCGGCTTTGCTCCAGGGGCTGACGGCGCATTATCTGGTGCATAGCACCTACGCTCTCAAGAGAGGCGATGTCATGCTCCTTCACGCGGCTGGTGGCGCGACTGGCCTGCTGATCGTTCAGATGGCGAAACGACTGGGGGCAACAGTTTACGGGACGGCCTCAACCGAAGAAAAACAGCGGTTGGCCCGTGAAGCTGGCGCGGACGTGGTTATACCCTATACGCAGGTTGATTTTGAAGAGGAAGTCAAGCGGCTGACCGATGGCAAAGGCGTCGATGTGGTTTATGACTCTGTCGGACAGACGACCTTTGAGAAAGGTTTGGCTTGTTTGAAGCCGCGTGGCATGATGGTTCTGTTCGGCCAATCCAGCGGCGCGGTTGCGCCGATTAGCCCATCGGTTCTGGCGCCAAAATCGCTGTATCTCACCCGCCCCATGCTTGGCGACTACATTCGGGAGCGCGCTGATCTGGAACGGAGGACCGGCGACCTGTTTTCGTGGATTGCCGACGGCTCGCTGAAAGTCCGCATCGGCGGCGAATGGCCGCTTGCGGAAGCTGCCGAGGTTCACCGTCGCTTGCAGGACCGCGAACGAGTAGGTAAATTGCTGCTCATCCCATGAACCGAAGCCAGGGCTTAGACCAGGCATCCTGGCTCGAGCTCTGGCGTTTTCGCACGTTTTGACTTCGTGGCACGGATGTGGTATAACTGCCACTGAAGAATTGGATCAAACACAAAGTCGTTGGGCAGGTGGAGAACCTGCCCTTCGCTTTGCAACCAGGAGGTGTAATATAATGATAGATATGCCAAACGGCAACGTTCAAGATACAGGTGTGTCAACTGACGAAAGGAAATCCCACATCACCCTGGCGATCATCGCCCACGATGGCAAAAAGGCTGACATGGTGGCGTGGGCAACGTTCAATCGAGGTACATTGTCCCGCTACAAACTGGTGGCGACTGGCACAACCGGCAAACTGCTCCAGGAGAAAGTCGGCCTCAAGGTAGAGCGCCTGGCCTCGGGACCATACGGCGGCGATGCGCAAATCGCTGCCCGAGTCGTGGAAGGCTCGATTGATTGCGTCTTCTTTTTTGTCGATCCGCTCGACAAACACCCGCACGACCCCGACATCCAGGCGCTGCTGCGGGTCTGCAACGTTCACAACGTCCCCATTGCCACCAACATAGCTACCGCAGACCTGATCATCTCGTCCAACGTTTTGCTCTGCAAGCACGGTCTGGACGCGACGTGTGAAGTGGCCTGAGAGCCATGTGCCGTCGCTTCTATCGCCTGGCATTCCAGGCCAGGTCGGCGAGCTCATCAGCAAAACGCTCGATGAGCTCGCGCAGGGCGAGGCGGGCTTTCCACCCTTCAGGTATCGAGTCTGCTCCATAGAAAGCCCCTGCCAACTGACCATACACGGCGCCGGTGGTGTCCGCGTCGTCGCCCAGGTTTACCGCCAACAGACATCCCTCGCGGAACGTCTCACTACGGTAAAAGGCCCACAGCGCTGCCTCCAGGGACTTGACCACGTAGCCCGAACCTTTGATCGCCGGCGGTTGCCGCCGCTTAAACGATCCGGCGGCGACCTCGTCTATCTCTGGCGCCAGAGGCTCCTCATCCCAGAGGCCGGGCACTGGTGTATACCGTTCCGATAGCAGTTCATCTTTCCCGACACCGGTCAGCGCTCCCACCAGCAACGCGCCAAAATATCGGCAGGCGTCAACGGCCGTTGCCGCGCCGTGTGTCGTCTTGGAACTCTCGCCCGATTTGGCGATGGCCTCGCGCGGGTTGGCGGCGTAGAACATGGGTACGGGCGCCAGGCGCATGAGCGAGCCATTGCCTGCGCTTCGGGGGTCGGTGGGACCGCTATAGGGGTTGCCTTCTCGTTCAAAACGCGATAACGCCTGGTGGACAGTGTTGCCGATGTCGAAGCAAGTCCCCGTGCTGCTCAGATGTCCCCCCCGGTGCCAGCGCACATAGCGGGACAACTGATCAACCATGTCAAAGCCACGACATGCGATCAGGCTCTCAGCCAGACAGAGGGCCATAGATGTATCGTCCGTCCATTGTCCTGGAGCCAGCCCGAATGGCCCGCCGCCGACCATGTCATCAATGGGCTTGAACGAGCCCGGCGAGCGAAACTCCAGTGTCGTCCCCAACGCATCGCCAGCGGCTAAACCCAACAATGATCCTCTGTACCGGTTAATGGTTTGCTGCTTCACTGTTATGCTTTTAACCTCCTTTTCACAGCTTTCCTGACGTAGTTGCGTTCGTCTGTGGCGCCGCGTTTGATGATCGGAAATATTTTGGGGAAACGCAGATGTCAGGTTATAATCAGCTCTGTAAGTATAGTATGAATGACCTGGGCGGTCAATCAGGTATGGAGGGGGATAAAGTGGCCCACAGAATTCTGTGCATCCATGGCCCAAATCTGAACCTGCTCGGCATGAGAGAGCCGGACGTCTACGGCGCGGTAACGCTCGAGGAGGTCGACCGGCGGTTGCAGGAGTACGCCCATGCACGAGGCCTCGAGCTGCGAGTGTTCCAGTCCAACCATGAAGGCGCGATTATAGACGCCATTCACGAAGCGGCCGGTTGGGCGGACGGTTTGCTCGTCAACCCGGGGGCCTACACTCACTATAGCTATGCCATCCGCGACGCCATCGCCGCCGTTAAGTTGCCCGCGGTGGAGGTGCACCTCTCCAACATACATGCCCGTGAGCCATTTCGCCATACCTCGGTCATCGCTCCTGTCTGCTTGGGGCAGATTGCTGGCTTCGGCTGGCACAGTTATGTGCTCGGCTTGCAGGCTCTCAGTCATCACCTGGAGTCTGCGGCAAGTTCCCGGGCCTAAATCAATTGCTATGATGACGACATTTGTCAATCGCTGGCCTGGCTCCGCCGATGAACACGAGGGCGTGGACTTTTTAGCCGACATCGCCTTCGCCGACCGGCGAGCGGCCGAACGTGCGCTCAATCAGTTGTGGGAGGACCTGCCGGCTCAGGCAGGTATGGAAACGTACTTGCCTGTCCTGTTGCTCTCTCTCAGCCGTGCAGCAGACCCGGATCAGGCTCTGCTGAGCCTGGCGCGTTTCGTACATGCCTCGCCCGATCGAGGGGCTCTATCTGACTACCTGGCGCAGCATCCACGCGCCGTTGAGGTGTTGATCACCCTGTTCGGCGCCAGCCGCTTCCTGACCGAGATTCTGTTGCGACGGCCAGAGCTTCTCGAATCCGTGATGGACCTGCGTTCCAATGTGGAGGCCAAATCTGCGGCTCAGGTCGCCGCCGAAATCTCAGAAGCGCTGGCGCCTTGTGCGACAGTCCACGAACAGCTCGACGCGCTTCGCCGCTACCAACGTGGTGAAATCCTGTGGGTCGGAATGCGCGACTTGCTTGGTTTGCTGGACATGCCCACTGTCACCAGGCAACTTTCGCATCTGGCCGATGGGCTGATTAACGCCTGCCTACACATCGCCGCCGAACAGACTCACTGCGACCCGGCCGGCTTCGTTGTGCTGGCGATGGGCAAATTGGGCGGCAGCGAGCTGAACTATAGCTCGGATATTGACCTCATCTTCCTGGCCGAACGAGATGCCATGAACTACGTAAGGTTAGGCGAGAAGCTGATTGAGAACCTTTCGCGCGTCACCGCCGAGGGGTTTCTCTATCGGGTAGACATGCGGCTGCGGCCGTGGGGACGCAGCGGCCCATTGGTGAACAGCCGTGAGGCCCATTTGCACTATCTGGAACGCCACGCGCATACCTGGGAGCGTCAGTCGCTGATCAAAGCCCGCCCCGTCGCCGGCGACGTGGTTGTGGGTGAGACTTTCCTGTACAGGGCCGAACCACTGGTATACGAACGGGAGGGGTGCGATGTACGCACCCAGGTGCGTGAGATGAAACAGCGCACCGAGGAGTATTTGCGACGCAACGGATGTGAGTGGGGACAGGTCAAATTGGGCGCCGGTTCGATTCGCGACATTGAGTTTGTGGCCCAGTATTTACAGCTTGCGTATGGCCGGCAATATCCAGACATCCGCTCTCGCAACACACTGGACGCGCTGCGACGTTTGCTGGCGGCTGGCCTGTTGTCCACCAGCGACTACCACATCTGTGTCGAGGGTTATACCTTCTTGCGCACCATCGAACACTATTTGCAGATCACCGACTACCAGCAGACTTATGCGTTGCCGGCTGATGCGCCGGGCCTGGCCCGTCTGGCCCATCGCTTAGGCTTTGAAGGTTCGCCCCAGAGGGCGGCGGAACGGTTCCTGTCCCGCTATCAGCAACACAGCACGGCCATCCGGTCGGTGTATCACCGTTATCTGGAGAGTGAGATCATGCCTGCATTCTCTACTTCAACCCCAAGTAGCGGTCCGATGGGGTGCCAGGACCGGTCGGCCGCTCAGTGCGCACTGCCTGACGATGACAGTTGTCATCACCTGGCGCGAATGGACGTCTCATATTCGGAGAGCTTCAGCGACAGGGAGATCAGCCGCCATGCCCGCCTGGCCGACAGGCTCAGCGATGATAACCTGGTCGAGGTCGAAGCGATGCCACGGGAGGACGGCTCGTGGGAGGTCACCATTGTCGCCTATGATTATTTGGGTGAACTGTCAATCATCTGCGGCCTGTTGTTCGCATTTGGATTCGATATCATCAGCGGCAAAGTCTTTACCTACGAGCCGATTGAGCAGTCGGCGATGGTGGCGGGCGCGCACACGGCGAGGCGCGGAACGCGCCGGCCGCGTGCGGCTATTCGTCCATTGAGCTGCGACGCGCGCCAGAAGATTGTGGATGTGTTTACGGTGCGCTCGGTGCTTGGGAATGTCAGCCAGGAGCTTTGGCTGCGCTATGCCAGCGACCTGGCCGATCTTCTCAGGAAGCTGCAGCAAAACCAGCAACGCGAGGCGCAAGGCGAATTGGCCCTGCGGGTGGCGCATACGTTGCACAATATCAACCAGGCCATGCGCCCTCTCTATCCGGTCGATATCCAGATTGACAACGACACGTCCGAGCGGTACACCATCCTGCGGATCGAGGCGCAAGATACCATCGGCTTTCTCTATGAATTCACCAATGCTCTCGCTCTGAACGGGACATACATTGCCCGCGTGATCATTGGCTCGGCTGGCGACCGCGTCCAGGATACGCTGTGGGTGACCGACGCGCGGGGGCAGAAGATTACTTCGCCGGCCAAACAGCGTGAGCTGCGGGCGGCCACTGTGCTGGTCAAGCATTTCACCCATCTCCTGCCGCAATCGCCCAATCCTGAGGCGGCTCTGCTGCACTTCGGCGAATTCCTCAGCCACCTCTTCAGCCGCGCCGACTGGCCTGACGCGCTTGCTTCGCTGGAGAGGCCGGAAGTGCTCCAGGCCCTGGCTCGTCTGCTTGGCGTCAGCGAATTTCTGTGGGATGACTTCCTGCGGATGCAACACGAGAACCTGTTCCCCATCGTGCGGGATGTGGCTGGGCTGGCCCAGCGGAAGACGAAACGGCAGTTGCAACAGGAACTGGCCGAAGCGCTGAGTCGGGCGGCGGACGGAGAGGAGCGTCGCCAGGTGATCAACGCCTTCAAGGACCGCGAGATGTTCCGCATTGACATGCGTCACATTCAGGACCTTATCCAGCGGTTCGGGCAGTTTTCCGCTGAGCTGACCGACCTCGTTGAAGTGGTGATGGAAACCACCTGCGAGATGCTCTACGGCGAGCTGCGCGAGAAATACGGTACGCCGTGCCTGGAAGACGGAAAGGCCTGCCCGTGGAGCCTGTGCGCACTGGGCAAATGCGGCGGACGAGAATTGGGCTTCGCTTCCGACATCGAACTGATGTTCATTTATGGTGGCAACGGCCAGACCAGCGGGCCGGAACGCATCAGCACCGCCGAGTTCTACGAAAAACTGGTACAGCTTATGGTCAGCGCCATCCAGGCCCGCCGGGAAGGCATCTTTCACATTGATCTCCAACTGCGCCCTTATGGCAAGGCCGGGAGTATGGCGGTATCGCTGGATGCCTTCCAGCGGTATTTTGCCCCCGAAGGACCGGCCTGGGCCTACGAACGTCAGGCTTTGATCAAGCTGCGGCCCATCGCGGGCGACAAGAAACTTGCCCGGCAAATCATCGCCGCGCGGGATGAGTTCGTTTACGGCGGCCTGCCATTCGATAGCAATGCCATGAAAGCGATGCGCGAACGACAGGTGCGCCATCTGGTGGCAGCCGGAACGATCAACGCCAAGTATAGCCCCGGCGGTTTGGTCGATCTGGAATACCTGGTTCAGGCCCTGCAACTGAAGTACGGCTCGCAGAACCCGGCCCTGCGCCTGACCAACACCCGCGAGGCCATGACCGCGCTGGCCGACGCAGGTATCATTGATAAAGAGGACTTCGTGCGCCTGCGCGACGCCCATCGCTTCTTGCGTCGCCTGATTGACGCGCTGCGCATGGTGCGCGGCGATGCCAAAGACCTGACCATTCCACCGCCGGACAGCCCAGAGTTTGCCTACCTGGTCCGCCGTGTGCGGTATGTCAATACCGAGGCTGAGATGCGCGAGGGCATCGAACGACACTTCGCTGCCGTGCGAGAGATTAGCGCGAAACTGCTACCATAAAAGAGTTTACTTTTTTCGAAGATAATGGTAAAATAAATAGCATAGCAGGACTGTTGAGATGCCGCCCTAAATGATGGTGCCGGTTTGCTTTCGGGAGGGGACAAATATGGTAGCTTATCATGACGAGATATTAAACGCCAGTCGGGAACAGAAAATCGAGTTCTTGCAGGAAGTCGTGGACGGCGACAGTTACCAGCTTGAAGATTTGTCGTCCCTCCTTTTGCAGCTCGCGCGCGACAAAGATGAGAAAGTGCGGGAACTCGCGGTCACTGCTCTCTGGGACTATCCGGACAGGTCCACCCTTGACCTGTTGTTTGAGATTGTCGAAAAGGACCCTTCCTTGCAGGTCAAATCAAAAGCTGTGGTTACATTGGGGCGGTTTATCTACGAGGGAGTCGTAGAGAATTATGACGATGAGGAATGGTTCGTCGATGCCGCCGGAATGCCCGAAATATCGGCCATCTCCGAAAAGGATTTCCAGCGCGTCAGGCGATACCTGTTGGCCCTGGCTCGTGATGAAAGTCAGCCTCTCGACTTGAGGCGGTTCGCAATTGAGTCTTTGAGTTTTCTCGCCGAACCAGAAGTGGTGGACCTCATTCAAAGAGCCTACGAACACCCGGACATCAACATGAAAGCCAGTGCAATCTTTGCCATGGGGCGGAACAACAACGAAAAGTGGGCCGAGATTTTGTTGAAGGAGTTGGAAAGCCCGGTGTACGAACTCCAATATGAGGCCACTCGCTCCGCTGGAGAGTATGGGCTGCGTGAAGGCGTGGATGTCTTGAAGCGACTGGCTAAATCCAAAGACAAAGACCTCGCTTTGGAAGCGATCTGGGCTCTGGGCAAAACCGGCGGACAGGGAGTCCGCCCGTTCTTGGAACGATACTTGCGAGACAGAGACCCTGACGTCAGGGATGTGGCACGGGCTGCTCTGGAAGAATTGGACCTGGTTGAATTGGCCGATGAAATTGATGAGTTTAGCGAATGGGAGGAATTTGAAGAAGACGAGGGAGACGAAGAAGGCGATGATGCTCGATAGTCATCCGGCCCGTTAAGCCTCCAATCAGCTCTCAGCGCACCGGAGGCCCGACAAGCAGTTCATCCAATAGTTGCAGAGCCCTTTCGTCGGCTTGAGACAGTTCGGCCAGATGGTTATCTCTCGATTTCTTTATGGCGGCCAGGCTTTCTTCAGGTTTTTCCCCTGGCAGAACGATCTGTCGGCCAACCAGCACCCCGCCCAAGATTAACGGAATGTACAACAAGTCAATGGGCAGAGTTTGCCCGTTTCTCAACTGGCCGACAACAAAGTTCCTGAGAGCGCGTTGCTCCTCAATGGGCCAGAAGCGTTTCTGCCAATGGTTTTCCAGAAGACCGAAACTTAGCGCGATAGACAAATTGATGATGTGGGTATAGCCGAACTTCATCAAGAGCCAGGTCGCGTTGTCAAAAGGTGTCTGAGATGCAAGTAAGCGTTGGAAGACAGGGACGAACAACCCATCCTGTAACACCTCTTGGGACAGAAACAGCTCGACCGTGTAGGTAAGCATCTTGGCCAAGAAGATGGCCTCGCCCATGGACAAAGACATGCCCAGCTCTGAGAATCGCTGGCAGCTCTCGTTCAGCATAGCGGCGAAGACAACCTGACGGGTCAGCGGAGGGATAATGTGCAGCCGGCGGACGTTGAACTCCTGTGTGGCCTGTACCTGCAACTCGAGTTCTTCCCCTTTCCACAGAACGACTACGGTGGGGGTCATGTCGGTTGGCGTGGGTTCTGCCTTGCCCTGCACTTTCAAGCTAAGCGTGACACGTCTCTCAGGCTTGCTCTGATATTCAACTCCAACGGTGTTTGCCAATTCCAGGCCGATGACATCGCGAATCGGTATGGCCGGCATCCGGCCGCTCGCTTTAGGGGGTCGGATACGCTGTGCTCGCTGCGCGACCTTGCCTTGCAGGCCGAGGCGAAAAGAATGGCTCCCTGATGGAGCGTCGGTAACGAGGAGAGGGATGTTCAGTTCGCTCACTTCACCAGGCTGTACTTGAAACTGGACCTGTTGCTGGGCTATTTGAAAGCCCTGAACGTTCCTGGGCATTTTGGGGATTTCCAAGGCCAATGACAAATTGACCGGCGCGTCAACTACGCTCTGCAGTGTGAGGCGCAGGTTTGTCGCCTGACCGGCAGGAAGGACATCCGGTTCAAAACGGGCGACATATTGCACTCCATCTGCTTCAAACCGTTGTTTGGCGTCCGCAAAGTCAGCGAGCACCTCAGGATACTGAGCCACCATTTCAGCTACCTCCCAGTCATAAAATGCCCGTTAGCACCCGAACTCACGCCTCAAAGCGCGAGCCAAGCGTTGAATCCCTTCTTCGATCATTTCGGGCCTGGCATTGGAGAAATTCAAACGCATGGTGTTGTGTTCTCCGTCCTGCGGGTAGAACGCAAAGCCAGGGACAAAAGCGACTTTCTCCTCCAAAGCAATCCTCAGAAACTCGGCGGTATCCACATGTTCCGGCACGCGCACCCACAAGAACATGCCTCCCTCCGGGTGAGTCCAGGTTACACCTGGCGGGAAGTATTTTTCCATGGCAGCCAGCATGGCGTCTCGTCGCTCACGATACACGCGCCGTATGGTTTTCACATGGTTCTTCAGAATCCCGCGTTGGCAGATGTCGTAAGCCAGCATCTGCACCAACATGCTGGTGTGCAGGTCTGCGCCCTGTTTGACCTGCACCAATCTGGCGATGAGTTTCTCAGGCGCAACCACCCAGCCCAAGCGAATGCCCGGCGCCATCGTTTTGGAGAACGTGGACAGGTAGAAGACGTTCTCTTTGTGCAACACGACCAGCGGCGTCAGGTCCGCTCCCTCATAACGTAGTTCGCCATACGGGTCATCTTCGATGATAAAAGTGCCATATTGGGCAGCCAGTTCGACCAATTCCAGGCGACGTTCAGGCGACAGGGTGACGCCGGTCGGGTTCTGGAAGTTGGGCATAACGTAGATGAATTTGACCTTGTGAGCCGATAGGACTTCCTTCAGTCGAGACGTCTGCATACCATGGTCATCAACCGGCACAGTCACATACTGAGGTTGATAAGCGTTGAACGCCTGCAGCGCGCCAAGATACGTGGGGGATTCGGTGAGGACTTTGTCGCCAGGGTCAATAAACAACTTGCCGATGAGGTCCAACGCCTGTTGAGAGCCATTGGTCAGCAAGATGTTGGCTGGCTCGGCCGGCACGCCATACTTGCGCATCTTGTCCGCCAAGAAATCCTTGAGCGGCCCATAGCCATCCGTTGGACCATATTGGAGCGCTTGCGCGCCCACCTCATCGAAGATGAAATTGGCCGCCTCTTTGAATTCGCGGATAGGGAAGACTTCCGGCGCAGGCAACCCTCCGGCGAAGGAAATCACATCTGCCTGCTGGGTATACTTCAATAACTCCCGAATAACCGAACTTTTCATCCCCTCAGTTCGTTTGGCGAACAGCTCTTCCCAGGCAGTTGTGACCGTACCGTCCAGGCTAGATGAAAAATGGTCTGCCAAGTTGTCCTCCTTTAATTCGTTCTTGAGCTCCCTTGCCAACAATCAAGAACCAACGGGTTGGGTCGTGCGCCCCGGGTGGCCTCAGGGTCAACACTCCTGATGCAGGCGATTTATTACCTGTTCCACGCCCAGCACATCGGTTACATGAAAGTCAACGACCTCGTTTTGCGGCTCCTCGTCGCCGACCAGAACGGTCACCATGCCGAGTGCCTTGCCAGGCCGCAAATTTCTGACGCTGTCTTCGACCAGCACACACCGCTGCGGTGGTGCACCCATCAGGTTGGCTGCCTGCCGATAAGCCTGCACATAGGGCTTGCCGACAAAACGATTGGCTCGTACATCAATGATCCGCTCGAATTGATCCTCAATGCCAAGAATCCGCATAACGCTTAAGGCGTGCTCCGTTGTGGCATTGGTGAAAATGGCTTTGCGGAGGGGCATCTTTTCCAGCATGGCCTTCAGACCCGGATTAGGCTGGATGTAATCCTCCAGGGCCACGTCGTGCACGAAAGCCAGATAGTCTTCCGGGTTGATGCCATAATGCACCAACAGCCCCCTCAGGCTTGTCCCGTATTTTCTATAATACTCCATTCTAATCTGAGTTGCAAGCTCAGGGGATATGCCCATACGCTCCACCATGTAGGCGTGGATGCGCTGCCCGATGGCGCGCATTAAGCCAGCGCTGCGAGGATAGAGGGTTTCGTCCAGGTCGAACAGAATGGCCTCAATCATTCTTCGGCGGCCACTTCACTGAACAGAGCTTTGTTGCTGAGGAATTTTCCCGTCGCGGCGCGGACCTGGTCGGTCCAATCCAGAAGTGAGCCATTGCTATAGAAAGTCTCGCTAATGAACTCGGTCAATTCCGGGTTGTCGAAAAGCGACCCAAACCGCTGATAGAGATAATTGACTGCCTGGCTGGCGATGAGTTCCCCGATGATCTCGTAGGGCAAGTGGACTGGCCGCAGGATATAGTCGGGCTGCGCTGCCCAACCCGACCACGGCGTGTTCGGGAGCAGCAGGAACGCTTCCTGAATCTCTCCCCAGGCCGCATCCAGGTCGGATTCGGGCATCTCGTAGATTCGGCACTCGAATACGCTCATCGCCATCAGGCGCCGCAGCCGCAGGATGAGCATGTCATTAGCGAGTTGGTCAATTCGAGCTCGCCTGCCGTCGGGCAGCAGACGTCTGCGCCGCAACCAGGCCAGGTCGGCGGCCACCCGTGCCAAAAACGCCCCCATACCAGCCAGGTAAACGGGCGACTGGCCTCTAAGCAAGTGCGAGGGCTGGCGTGTGAACCCGAGCGGCAGGGCCTGCCCAAAAGCCCGCGCAATTTCGGTGTACGCCGTCCAGCCGTTCTGTGACGAGATGGTCAGTCTGACATCGTCTGGGCTGTGGACTGGCCAGCAAAAAGCCGGGTAAGGCAAACGGTCAGTCAGTTGGGGCGCAAAATGCAGGGAATCCCACGGAATGCCCAGCGCTTTAATGAGAGCCACGACATCCGGAGAGCTTGCCAGAAACGGGGAAAGCCCCTCAGCAGGACGCAATCTGGCCTCCGGTATATAACCTAAATCCCAGATGGCCGCCTCGCTCACGCCAAGCCAACTGCGAATCCGGCCCAGTAAGGATTTGTATGCGTCGAGGGTGACCTCTTCGAGGTCAACGAACCGCTCCAGGACCGAATCTCTTGACATGCCCTCAGGCGCCAACGCCAGGTCAATATAGGTATCGTAGCCCTGCTCTCGCGCCCAGCGGTTGCGGCGCCGCACCAGATCCAGAAACTTGCCGCGCAGCTTATCGGCTGTCGCCGCCTGCGCGCGCCACAAGCCCTCCCGCACGCCGCGGTCGGGGTGAGTGTCGAGCAAAGCGGTGAACCGGCCCCAGGGCAATTGTTCATGCCCTAATTCAGGAAGCGTATTGAGGAATTCGGCCTCCAACTCATGTTGAAGCTCGTACACATCCGCACGACAGTCGGCGTTGGCTAAAATGAGGCGACGGCCCAGCAGAATGAGGCGTCGCCAAACCGGATTTGTGGGCCTCAGTTCGCCAGCCCAACGCATCACAACCAGCCAGGTTTCCTCGTCTAGAAGCAGCTCAGCCCTTTGCTGTTCACAGTCTCGTAGGGACTGCGCGTCCCCGCCGAGATACAGCTCCCAACGTTTTTTCTGACACTCAGTGTCATAGAGCTCCAATCGCCGTTCTATCTCGTCAATGAAGTCCAGCAATTCGCTTTGGCCTGGAGCATCTTTTGCTGTTTTGGCAACCTTTCTTGCCATGAAATCTCCCTGGCTTCGATCCAGACCGCCCGACGCTCAGAGAGCGCGGCGTATGCGTTCAATTGCCTGCTCGATGAGTTGAGTCGAATTGGCAAACGACAGCCGGACATGGCCTTCGCCACTGGTTCCGAAGGCTACGCCGGGGGTGACCGCTACGCCGGCCTTTTCCAACAACAGGTCGGCAAAATCGAGTGAGTTCATGCCCGTAGCAGAAATGTCCGGGAAAGCGTAGAACGCGCCCTCAATCGTGCGGCAGGTTATACCGGGCAAACTGTTCAGTCCGGCGGTGATGAGGTCGCGGCGTTGCCGGTACGTTTCCACCATCTCGGCGACGACATCCTGGGCGGCGGTCAGCGCCGCGATGCCCGCGTATTCGGTAAAAGCGGCGGCGCAGGTGGCTGCATGTTGCTGTACCTTGAGTATTTCGCGCGTCAGAGGCGCGCGAGCCGCCGAATAGCCCAGCCGCCAACCGGTCATCGCGTAGGCTTTAGAGAAGCCATTGATGACAATGGTCCGGTCAGCCATGCCGGGCAAAGTCCCGATGCTGATATGCTCGTGGCCGTCGAAGACGATTTTCTCGTAGATTTCATCTGAGATGACCAACAGGTCATGCTCGATGGCGAAATCGGCGATGGTCTGCAATTCTTCACGAGTTAAAACCCGGCCGGTCGGATTGTTGGGCGTGTTGACAATGAGCAGCTTGCTGCTGGGAGTGACATGCTGGCGCAGCGCGTCAGCCGTAACCCGAAAGTGGTCGTGTTTATCGAGGGGTACGCGAACCGGCGTCGCATTGGTCAACTGCACCATGGGTTCATAGGATACCCAGAAGGGATCCAGGATGAGCACGTCGTCGCCCGAATCCACCAGGGCCATGATGGTGGCGAACAGGGCCAGTTTGGCCCCTGGGCTGACCACAATTTCGGTGGCCGGGTCGAACTCCAGGCCATTGTCACGTCGAAGTTTGTCGGCGATAGCCTCAAGCAAACCTTTGACGCCACGGCTGGACACGTAATGGGTGTGGCCCTGGCGAATAGCCTCTTCGGCTGCCTCCACGATGTGCGCAGGTGTGGCGAAATCGGGGTCACCTCCCGCCAGGTTGATAACGTCAATGCCGTCCTGTGCCATCGCCCGCGCCTTGTCGGAAACCGCCACGGTAGCCGATGGCTGTATGGCGGCCATTCTTCTGGCTGCTTTCGGTTTCACAGTCATTACCCATTCCTCCATTAACTGACTCGATCAGGGGGCAACCGGTATGCGAGCCGGAACAATGGTCGGCACCTTGTCCGGCGACCAGAACCGCTCAATCTTGGCCTTCCCTCGCTGCTCGGACAGCCAGTTCTGCAGTGCCATACTCTGGCGGCTCTTAAGCGCGGGCTCTTCCAATGTGCGGTTTGGGTCAAACTCCTCCAATTTAATGATGTGATAGCCAAAAGGCGACTTCACCACGTCCGTATAGATTTGGCCGGGCTGCAAGGAAAATGCCACATTTTCAAACTCCGGCACCAGGTTGCCCCGCGGATGCCAGCCCAAATCTCCGCCGTCCTCTTTGCTGCCAGGGTCGTCAGATGTTTCCTTTGCGACCGTAGCGAAGTCCTCTCCGCCTTCGGTCACTCGCTTCAGAATCTCTTCAGCTCTGGCCCTGGCTTGAGCATCCGCTTCCTGCTGGGCCTTAGCCTGTTCTTCAGGCGTTGGGGTCTCGTTTGGTTCAGGGGTGGGCAACTGCACCTGTACCAGGATATGGCGTGGATGGATCTGCGGCTCGGCAGTGGGCACTTCGGCGGCCAGCGCGTCTTGAAG